>JBLNDU010000031.1:0-5473 GCA_050261935.1 Nocardioidaceae bacterium
CCAGCCGCGCTCCGACAGCCGTCGGCGTTCACCTAGCGGAGCGAAGGCCGCGGCCACCTCGTCGGCCTCGCCCTCGAGCATGCCGGACGCGATCACGGCCCGCGGGCGCTCCTCGAGGAGCTCGGCGACGCGCAGCAGGAGCCGCCGCGTGAGGTTAGCGGCGACCACCTCGGCGGCCGGCGGCGGCTCGCGCCGCAGGTCGGCGCGGCGAGCCCCGTCGAGCGCCGCGCCGTTCGCGCGCGCGTTCGCGAGCGTCGCAGCGACGGCGGCGCGGTCCACGTCGACGGCCGTGACCGGCCCGAAGCCGAGCTTCGCCGCCGCGATCGCGAGCACGCCGGAGCCGGAGCCGAGGTCGGCGAGCGAGCCCCGCGGCGCGAGCTCGAGCAGCAGCTCGATGCACAGGCGCGTGGTGGGATGCGCGCCCGTGCCGAACGCCTGGCCGGGGTCGATGGCCAGGTCGATCACGCCCGGGCGTAGCGGCGCCTCCTCCCAGGGCGGTCGCACCCAGAGGCGGCCGCCGACGAGCACGGGGGCGTGGAAGCGCTTCCAGCGCTCCGCCCAGTCGTCGGGCACCTCCTCGCCGCTCACGCGCACCCGCACGCCGGCGAGCTCGGCGTCGCCCTCGGGGAGCGCGGGCAGCTCGCCGGGCGCGCCGTACACGGCGAGCTCGACCCAGCCCGGTCCGTCGACCTGCTCGACCCCGGCCGGCGCCAGCTCGAGCAGCGCCGCCAGGACCAGCTCCGCCGCCTCGGAGGGGGCGCGCACGGCGAGCCGGATCACGGCGTCAGCGGAAGGCGCGCCGCACCTTGGCGAACAGCGACTCGTCGGGCGCCGCGCCGAGGTTGTGCTCGCCGAGCGAGCCGTCGAGCTCCTCGAGCAGCGCCCGCTGGTCGGGCGAGAGGTTGCGTGGCACCATCACGTCCAGCACCACGCGCTGGTCGCCGCGGCGCCCCCGGCCGAGCGTGGGCATCCCCTTGCCGCGGAGCGTCACGACGGTGCCGGGCTGGGTGCCGGGCGGCACCGCGACCTCCTCCTCCCCGTCGAGCGTGGGCACCGTGACGGTCGTGCCGAGCGCCGCAGCCGACATCGGCACGTCGACCGCCGTCACGAGGTCGGCGCCGTCGCGCACGAAGCGCTCGTCCTCGCGCACGCGCACGAGCACGTAGAGGTCGCCGGGCGGGCCGCCGAGCTCGCCGGCGTGGCCGCGGCCCGTGAGCCGGATGCGCTGCTCGTCGGCGATGCCGGCCGGGACGTCGACCTCGAGGCTGCGCGACGCCGCGCGCCGACCCTGACCGCCGCAGTCGTGGCATGGCTCGCGCGCCACGCGCCCGTCGCCGCCGCAGACGTCGCACGGGTGGGCCCGCACGAGCTGCCCGAACGCCGTGCGCGTGACCGAGCGGAGCTCCCCGGCGCCGCCGCAGCGCGAGCATGTCTCGATCGGCGTGCCGGGCTCCGCGCCGTTGCCGCGGCAGCGCTCGCAGCGCGCCACGGCGTCGTAGGTCAGCTCGGCGGTCGTCCCGCGCGCCGCCTCGTCGAGCGAGATCTCGACCGCGACGGCCACGTCGCCGCCCTGCACCGGCCCGCGCCCGCCGCCGAAGCCGCCGCGTCGGCCGAAGCCGCCGAGCGGATCGCCGCCGAAGAACGCGTCGAAGATGTCGGCGAAGGAGCCGAAGCCGTGCGCCTGCGAGGCAAATCCACGCGACTCGAGCCCGTCGAAGCCGTAGCGGTCGTAGATCGCCCGCCGCTCCGAGTCGGACAGGATCTCGTAGGCCTCGGCCGCCTCCTTGAACTTCTCCTCTGCCTCGGGGTCGTGCCGGTTCACGTCCGGATGCAGCTCGCGCGCCAGCGCCCGGAACGCCTTCTTGATCTGCCTCTCGTCGGCGTCGCGGGCCACGCCGAGCAGCTCGTACGGGTCGCGCCTCATTCGTCGTAGACCTCCGCGACGAAGCGGGACAGCTCGGCGGCCGCCTGGCGCACCGAGGTGATGGCCGCCGCGTAGTCCATGCGCAGCGGGCCGACGACGCCGACCGCGCCGAGCCGCCGGCTCGCGAGGCCGTAGCCGGCGCCCACCACGCTCAGCGAGCGCAGCTCGGGCGCGCCGTGCTCACTGCCGATCCGCAGGTAGACGCTCGGCTCCTCGAGCGCGTGGCGCAGCAGCCCGAGCAGCGTCACGCGGCGCTCCAGCATGCCGATCAGGTCGCCGAGCTGCGACAGCTCCTGGAAGCGCTCCTCGGAGAGCAGCCGCGTCGCTCCGCCCACGAACAGCGTGTCCTCCGCCGTGTCGTCGAGCTCGGTGAACGCGGGCGCCAGCGTGGCGAGGAAGCGCCGCTCGCGCTCGGAGAGCGAGGGGTCGGCGAGCTTCTTGCCGGCCATGCGGGCGCCGACCGCCATGCCGCCCAGCGTCTCGTTGAGGTACGAGCGCGCCCAGTCGACGAGCCCGGGGTCGACCGGGCCGTCATACGTCACGACGCGCTTCGTGACGCCGCCCGTCGAGGTGATGACCAGGATCATCGCCACCTGGGGCTGGAGCAGCAGGACCTCGATGTGGCGGATCGTCGTGCTGGCCACGGGGGGCGCGGAGACGACGGCGAGCAGGTTCGTGACCTGCGACAGCTGCTCGGTGGCGGCGCGCAGCGCCTCGTCGAGCTCGCGTCGCGCCACCTCGAGCTGCACGCGGGCTCGCGGCACCGGCAGCCGCCCGCGCTCGAGCAGCTCGTCGACGTAGAAGCGATACCCGCCCTCGGTGGGCACCCGGCCCGCCGACGTGTGCGGATGCTGGAGCAGCCCGAGCTCCTCGAGCCGGGCGAGCTCGGCCCGGATCGTGGACGGCCCCCAGGGCACCTCGGTGCGCTCCGCCAGCCACCTCGACGCGACCGGCTGGCCGAGCTCCACGTGCTGCTCGACCACCGCGCGGAGGATGCTGGTCTGGCGGGGCGTCAGCTCCACGCCTCAAATGTACGCGGCCCGACCTCGTTCCCAGCGAGCAGCCGGGAGCGCCCGCCCCCGGCGTCGCGCCGCGCGCTAGGCGGCGACGTCGCGTAGCGCCAGCGCCTCGGACAGCGAGCCGAGCTTGCGGATCGCCCCGTCCTCGATCTGCCGTACGCGGTCGCGCGTGACCCCGAACAGGCGCGCCAGCTGGTCGAGCGTGCGCACCTGCTCGCCGCGCAGCCCGTAGCGCAGCTCGAGCACGCGCCGCTCGCGGTAGGAGAGGCTCTCCATCGCCTCGCTCAGCCGCTCGCGCACGAGGCGCTCGTGGGCGACGTCGAAGGGCGAGCGCGCCTCGTCGTCCGGGATCAGCTCGCCGAGCTGGGCGGCGTCGGAGTCGTCGCCCACCGGCTTGTCGAGCGAAACGGGCGCCTGCGAGGCGCGCAGCAGCACGTCGGCCTCATAGGGGTCGACCCCGGCGGCCGCCGCGATCTCCTCGAGCGTGGGGTCGCGATCGCCGGCCGCCTCGAGGCTGCGCTGCGCGCGGTCGAGCTTCTTGATCACGTTGTCGATGTGGATCGGGATGCGGATCGTGCGGCCCTTGTCGGCGATGCCGCGCGAGATCGCCTGCCGGATCCACCAGGTGGCGTAGGTCGAGAACTTGAACCCCTTGCGGTGGTCGAACTTCTCCACCGCCCGCACGAGGCCGATCGAGCCCTCCTGGATCAGGTCGAGGAAGGGCAGCCCCTGGTTCCGGTAGCGCTTGGCGATCGAGACGACGAGCCGCAGGTTGGCCTCGATCATGCGCTGCTTGGCCACGAGGTCGCCGCGCTCGATCCGCCTCGCGAGGTCGATCTCCTCCTCCGCCGTCAGGAGGCGCGTCTTCGCGATTCCGTCGAGGAACTGCTGCAGCGAGTCGAGCGCGGGGTCGACCGCCGTGTCGGGCGAGGGTGAGGTCAGCGTCTCGGTCACGCCGAGAACGTACGAATCCGGCCTAAGGAGGCCCTAAATGCGCGGGCGCACGCGCCCGCCCGCGACCCCGGACGCGTGAGCGTGCCGCACCGGCGCCCACCCGCGCACCCCGGACCTGGTCAGTCGCCCACCTGGAGCACCGAGAGGAAGGCCTCCTGTGGCACCTCGATCCTCCCCACCTGCTTCATCCGCTTCTTCCCCGCCTTCTGCTTCTCGAGCAGCTTCCGCTTGCGGCTCACGTCGCCGCCGTAGCACTTGGCGATCACGTCCTTGCGCATCGGTTTGACCGACTCGCGGGCGATGACCTGCGACCCGATCGCCGCCTGGATCGCGACCTCGAACTGCTGGCGCGGTATCTGCCTCTGGAGCCGCTCCGTCAGCGCGCGGCCGGAGGCGTAGGCCTTGTCGCGGTGCACGACCATCGAGAGCGCGTCCACGCGGTCGCCGGCCAGCAGGATGTCGAGCTTCACGAGGTCGGCGGGGCGCATCCCGAGCAGCTCGTAGTCGAGCGACGCGTAGCCCCGCGTGCGCGACTTGAGCTGGTCGAAGAAGTCGAGCACGATCTCCGCCAGCGGCAGGTCATAGCGGAGCTGGACGCGCTGCTCGGAGAGGAAGGCCATGTCCACGTGCGCGCCGCGGCGCTCCTGGCAGAGCTCCATCACGGCGCCCACGTGCTCCTTCGGGCACAGGATCGTCGCGCGGATGTAGGGCTCGCGAATCTCGGCGATGCGCGCGCGGTCGGGCATCCCGCCGGGCGAGTGCACGGTCACGTCCTGGCCGTCCGTGAGCGTCACCTCGTACGCCACGTTGGGCGTGGTGGCGAGCAGGTCGAGCCCGTACTCGCGCTCGAGCCGCTCGCGGACGATGTCCATGTGGAGCAGCCCGAGGAAACCGCAGCGGAACCCGAACCCGAGCGCCTCGCTCGTCTCGGGCTCCCAGGTCAGCGCCGCGTCGTTGAGGGCCAGCTTCTCGAGCGAGTCGCGCAGGTCGGAGAACTGGTTCGTGTCAAGCGGGAACAGCCCGCAGAAGACCATCGGCTTGACCTCGCGGTAGCCCGGCAGCGGCGTCGAGGCCGGCCGCGCGCGCGTCGTGAGCGTGTCGCCCACGCGCAGCAGCGAGACGTCCTTGATCCCGGTGATCACGTACCCGACCTCGCCGGCGCGGAGCGCGTCGACGGGGGTCATGCGCGGGCCGAAGAAGCCGATGTCGTCGATCTCCGCCTGGGTGCCCGCCTGCATCGCGACGATCGCGTCGCGCTTGCGCAGCTCGCCGTCGACGACGCGCACATAGGCCACGACGCCGCGGTACTGATCGAACTCCGAGTCGAAGATGAGCGCCCGCGCCGGCGCGTCGGCGGGGCCCACCCGGGCCGGGCGGGGCGCCCCGAACCCCGCGGGCCGCGCCGCGACGGCGTCCACCTTGTTGACGGCCGGCACGATCTCGAGGCCCGCCTCGACCGCGAGGTAGGCGTTCGCGACCGTCTGCGCCTCGACGCCCTGCGTCGCGTCGACGAGCAGGATCGCCCCCTCGCACGCGGCGAGCGAGCGGCTCACCTCGTAGGTGAAGTCCACGTGCC
>JBLNDU010000032.1:0-3352 GCA_050261935.1 Nocardioidaceae bacterium
GCGCCGGTGTCCTCGACCTTGAGCACGTCGGCGCCGAAGTCGGCCAGGAGCTGTGAGCAGACGCCGCCCGGCACGAGCCGCGTGAGGTCGAGCACCCGGACGCCGGCGAGCGCGTCGCTCATGCCGCGACTCGCCGCGGCGCGCCGAGCAGCCCGCGCGCCTCCTCGACGGTCGCCGGGCGGCGGCCGACGTCCTCCACGAGCCGCCGCGCCCGCGCCACGAGCTCGCCGTTCGAGCGCGCCATGGCGCCGTCCGGGAGGTAGAAGTTGTCCTCGAGCCCGACGCGCACGTTGCCGCCGAGCGCCGCCGCGGTCGCCACGAGCCGCCACTGCTCGCGCGACACGCCGATCACCCCCCAGTTGTCGCGCCGGTCGGGGCCGGCCGGGAGCTGGTCGACCATGTGCACGAGGTTCCTCGGCGTCGGCCGGATGCCGCCCGTGACGCCCATCACGAGCGAGACCTGGAGCGGGCGGTCGAGCAGCCCCATGTCGAGCAGCGGGTCGAGGCTCGCCACGTGGCCCGAGTCGAAGCACTCGTGCTCCGGCCGAATGCCGAGCTCGCGCATCGCCTCGAGCAGCGACACGATCGCGTCGAAGGAGTTCTCGAACACCGCCTTGAAGACGAACTCGCGCCGTCGAGGCGAGTACTTCGCGTAGTTCATCGAGCCCATGTTGAGCGCCGCCACGTCCGGCCGCAGCGCGCGCAGGTAGACGACCCGCTTCTCGAGCGGCACCCCGACCGCGCCGGTCGAGAGGTTGATCACGACGTCGCCGACCTCGGCGAGGATCGTTTCCACGATCGCGCGGAAGTCCTCGACCTCGTAGCTCGGCGCGCCCTCGCGCGTGCGGGCGTGCACGTGGAGCATGGAACAGCCCTCGTCGACGGCTCGGCGCGCCTCGGCGGCGAACTCCTCGGGCGTGTAGGGGATCGCTGGGCACTGCTCGCGGCTCGCCACAGCCCCGCTGATCGCGCAGGTGAGGATGACCGGATCCTCGAAGCGGCTCACGCTCGCGCGCCCCCGCCGTTCCGTTCGAGCCGGGAGCGGACCTCGCCGTGCGCGGCGAGGCGGCGCGGATTCGACGGCGAGTCGCCGCTCACACCGGCATCACGCCGTGCCTCCGCCGCGGCCGCTCGACCCGCTTTCCCTCCGCCATCTCGAGCGCCCGGATCACGGTCGGCCGAGTCTCGCGCGGGTCGATCACGTCGTCGATCATGGCGTTGCCGGCCGCGATGTAGGGGTCGATCGTGCCGCGGACGCGCTCGATCGCCTCGGCGCGCGCGGCGTCCGGGTCGGCCGCCGCCTCGATCTGCCTGCGGAGCACGATGTCCACCGCGCCCTCGGGACCCATCACGGAGATCTCGGCGGAGGGCCAGGCGACGATCAGGTCGGGCTCGTAGGCGCGGCCGCACATCACGTAGTAGCCGGCGCCGTAGGCCTTGCGCACGATCACGGTCACCTTCGGCACGGTGGCGCGCGCGACGGCGTAGAGCAGCTTGGCGCCGTGCCGGATGATCCCGGCGCGCTCGACCTTCGTGCCCACCATGAAGCCGGGCACGTCGACGAGGAACAGGAGCGGGACGCCGAACGCGTCGCAGAGGTTGACGAAGCGCGCCGCCTTGTCGGCCGAGTCGTTCTCGAGGATGCCGCCGAGCTGCCGCGGCTGGTTGGCGACCACGCCCACGGGCCGGCCCCCCATGCGCGCGAGGCAGGTTATGACCGTGCGCGCGAAGCGCGGCTTCAGGTCGAACAGCTCGCCGTCGTCGACCACGAGCCGGATCAGCTCGTACATGTCGTAGGGCCTGCGCGGCGAGTCGGGGAGCAGGTCGAGCAGCGCCTCCTCCCTGCGCTCCGCCGGGTCGGACGCCGCGCGCCGCGGCGGCGGCTCCTCGCAGCTCTGCGGGAAGAAGGCGAGGTAGTCCCTGACGGCGCGGATGCAGTCCTCATCGGAGTCGACCTCCAGGTCCGCGACGCCCGAGACCCGCGTGTGCACGCGCGAGCCCCCGAGCTCCTCCTGCGTCACCTCCTCGCCCGTGACCGCCCTCGTGAGGTGGGGCCCGGCGAGCGCCATCGAGCCGCGTCCGCGCACCATCGGCACGAAGTCGGCGAGCCCGGGGATGTATGCGGTGCCGGCGGCGCACGGGCCCATGAGCGCCGCCACCTGCGGCACCACGCCGCTCATCACCACCTCGTCGCGGAACAGCCTGCCCGTGCCCGCGAACAGCGACCCGACCGCCTCCTGGACGCGCGCGCCGGCCGAGTCGAGCAGCCAGACCATCGGCAGCCGCTTCGAGAGCGCGAGCTCCCGGAGGCGCGACACCTTGAGCTCGCCGGTCGTGCCCATCGAGCCCGCCATGACGGTGAAGTCGTAGGCGGCGACGGCCACGAGCCGGCCGTCGACCCGGCCGTAGCCCGTCACGACGCCGTCGGCGGGCGCCTCCCTGCCCTCCATCGCACGCTGGGAGAAGTGCGGCCGGCCGTGGATCCCGAGCTCCGTGAACGTGCCCGGGTCGATCAGCAGCGCGAGCCGCTCGCGCGCCGTGAGCTTGCCCTCGGCGTGCTGGCGCTCCACCCGCTCGGCGCCGCCGCCGAGCCGCGCCCGGGCGCGACGCTCGTGGAGGTCGTCCACGAGCGCCCGGAGCGGCGCGGGCGGCGCGACGGGCTCCGGCGGAGCGGGCTCAGTGGCCGACACGGGCGCCCTCCGGGATCGCGTCGAGCAGCGGCTCCAGCACCTGGGCCGCGAGCGCGGCCGACTCGTCGCGCCGCTCGGCGTCGTCGGGCGCCTCGAACGCGGTGACCTCGACGCCCACGAGCTCCGACTCGGCCGCGACCGCGTCGAGCAGGTCGTAGAGCTTGTCGGGCTGCAGCCCGCCCGGGGCGGGGAACTGGGCCGGGAACGCGCGCGGGTCGAGCACGTCGAGGTCCAGGTGCACGTAGACGGGCGCCCCGGCGAGCGCGTTCTGCACCGCCACGAGCGTCTCGATAGGGCTCGCCCCGATCACGGTCGCCTCGCTGCGCTCGAGCAGCTCGCGCTCGCCCGCGTCGAGCGCGCGGACGCCCGCCAGCACGACGTCGCGCGCCGCGATCGGCTCCCCCATGCCCGCGTCCCACTCGCCGCAGGCGCCTGCCAGGCACATGCCGCCGAGGAAGGCGCTCGGCGTGGTGGCGGGCGTGTTGTAGTCGCCGTGCGCGTCCAGCCAGAGCACCTTCGCGTCGGGCCGCCAGCGCAGCGCGGCGCCGAGCGTCGTGAGGCAGATCGAGCAGTCCGAGGCGAGCAGCACCGGCACGTTGCCGCCGCTGAGCGCGTCGTCCACCTGGCCGCCCGCCTCGAGCAGGCAGCCGCGCGAGCCGCGC
>JBLNDU010000033.1:0-7843 GCA_050261935.1 Nocardioidaceae bacterium
CGCTCGGCCTCGCGGAGGTCGCGCGTGGGCACGGTCTGCATCGCGCTCGAGAGCTTGACGAGCGCCGACGCGAGCGCGCTGGGTCGCCCCGTGACGAGCGCCGCGCCGCGGTCGGCCGCGAACTCGCGGTAGCGCGACAGGGCCAGCATCAGGAAGAACGAGATCACGTAGACGAGGAACGAGGCGAGCAGGACGATGATGAAGGCCGGCGCGCCGTCGTCGTCGTCGCCTCCGCCGCCGAAGAAGAGCCCGAACTGCATCATCATCGCCGCCACCGAGGCGAAGAAGCTCGCCACGGTCATGACGAGCACGTCGCGGTTCTTGACGTGCGAGAGCTCGTGCGCCATGACGCCCTCGAGCTCGGCGGGCGAGAGCACCCGCATGATGCCGGTCGTCGCGCAGACGGTGGCGCTCTTCTTCGAGCGTCCCATCGCGAACGCGTTCGGCACGTCCGAGTCGGCCACCGCTATGCGCGGCTTGGGCAGATCGGCCTGGATGCAGAGACGCTCGATCATCGCGTGGAGGCCGGGCGCCTCCTGCGGGGAGACCTCCTTCGCGCCCATTGCCTTGAGGGCGAGCTTGTCCGAGAGGAACAGCTGCGCCAGAGTGAGCGCGCCGATCACGACGACCATCGTCACGGCGCCGGCGCCGGCCGCGGCGAGCGCGGCGACGAAGGCCACGTACACGAGCCCGAGTAGGAACATCGTGAGCAGCATCCGGGCCTGAAGCCCAGTGTCGCGCGGGAAGGTCGCTCTCTGCCTGGCCATCGAAGCGAAGATTAGCGAGCGGCTGCAGGGTCGCTTGCAGGTGGAGGAGATCGGGGGGCGAGCGGCTAGAGTGGCCCCGTCCCGAGCGCCTAAACCCCTGCAGAGAGGGCGAAAGCCAGTAGGCCTTGGCGCACGGGTCCGGCGGACGGCCGGGTTCGTCGCCTCGGCCGGATGGGAGAAGGATGAGGAAGCACCACCGGCTGACGATCGCGCTCACGCTGGCCGCCTGCCTCGCGCTCGCGCAGGCCGGGCTATCGGCGCCGCTGTCGCAGCGGATCGCGCGCAAGCGGGCGCAGGTAGAGCGGGTGCAGCAGCGGGAGGGCGTGCTGACCGGCACGATCGCGGGCTACAACACGCGGATCGAGGGGCTGCAGAGCCAGATCGGCGAGACGCAGGCCCGGCTCGCGCGCGTGGAGCGGGCGCTCGACAGGGCGCGCGCCGAGCTGCTCCGGGTGCGCGACAGGCTCCAGGTGGCGCGCGATCGGCTCGAGCGCCTGCGGCGCGAGCTGCGCACCGCGCGTCGCGTGCTGGCCGCGCGGCTGGTCGAGCTCTACAAGTCCGACACGCCGGATGCGCTGACCGTCGTGCTCGAGGCCGACGGCTTCGCCGACCTGCTCGACCGCACCGACTTCCTCGAGCGGATCTCGGACCAGGACCGCGTCATGGTCGAGCGCGTGCGCCGGCTGCGCGACCTCGCCCAGCGCCAGGAGCGCCGGCTGGCCGAGCTCGAGCGGCGCAAGCGGATGGCGGCGCAGGAGATCCTCGGGCGGCGCGATCAGATCGCGAGCGCGCGCGACAGCCTCGTCTCCGCGCGCGCCGACCTGGCTGCCGCACGCGACGAGCGGCGGGTCGCGCTCGCCCGCGTCCGCGCTAGCCGCCAGCGGCTCGAGGGCGACCTCGCGGCGCTCGAGCGCGAGCAGGCGCGCGTCCAGGCGGCGCTGCTCGGTGCCTCCGGGGCGGGAGGTCCGGTGCGGAGGGGCACGGGCGCGCTGATCTGGCCCGTGAACGGCACGATCGCGTCGCCCTTCGGCCAGCGCTGGGGGCGGCTCCACGCCGGCATCGACATCGCCGTCCCGGCCGGCACGCCGATCCACGCCGCCGACTCGGGGCGGGTGGCGCTGATGGGCTGGGTGGGCGGCTACGGCAACTACACCTGCGTCCAGCACACGGGCTCGCTCACCACGTGCTACGCGCACCAGTCGCGCTTCGCCACGTCGAACGGCGCCTCGGTCGGCCAGGGTCAGGTGATCGGCTACGTGGGCTGCACGGGGCACTGCTTCGGCGACCACCTGCACTTCGAGACGCGCGTGGGCGGGGCGCCGGTCGACCCGATGGGCTACCTCTAGCGCGCGAGCTAGCCTCCGCCGCATGCTCCCCGAGATCGACCTCGGGCCACTGACGCTGAAGACCTTCGGGCTGTTCCTCGCGGCGGGCTTCCTCGTCGCCGGCGCCGTCATCGCGCGCCGCCTCCGGGAGCTCGGCCGGCCGACCGACTGGGCCTACGAGATCGTCTTCGCGGCGCTCGTCGGCGGGGTGATCGGCGCGCGCATCGACTTCCTGCTCGAGAACTGGGACAGCGCCTCCGAGGACCTGCTCGGCTCGCTCGTGTCCGGCTCGGGGCTCGTCTGGCTCGGCGGGGTAGTCGGCGGAGCGATCGCCGTGATGCTGTGGGGCCGCTGGCGCGGCTGCCTCGACGGCCGGCTGTTCGACCTGGTGGCGGTCCCGCTCGCGATCGGGAACGCGATCGGGCGCATCGGCTGCCAGCTCTCGGGCGACGGCGACTACGGCACCGCCTCGGGGCTGCCGTGGGCGATGTCCTACCCGGACGGCACGGTGCCCACCACGGAGGAGGTTCACCCGACGCCGGTGTACGAGACGCTCGCGATGGGCGTGATCGCGCTGCTTCTGTGGCGCTGGCGCGACCGCTTCGCCCCCGGCGTGCTGTTCGGCCTCTACCTCGTGCTCGCCGGCTGCGAGCGGCTGCTCGTCGAGTTCGTGCGCCGCAACGACGAGGTGGCGGCGGGCCTGACGCTCGCGCAGCTGCTCAGCCTGGCGATGATCGCGGCCGGCGCGGCGGTGGTGCTCGTGCGGGGCCGCCGCGGGCGGCCGGCGCCGGCGCGCTAGCGCCGTCCCCCGACCTGTCCCGCCCGTTGCACCGCGGCGCCTGGCGCGGCGGCGTGCTCCACGAAGCGGCGCGACAGCTCCTGCAGCTCGGGGTCGTGCTGCACGGAGCGGTGGTCGCCGCCCGGCACGAGCACGAGCCGCTTGGGCTCGTGGGCGGCGGCGTGGAGCCGCTCGCTCACCGTGTAGGGGATCTGCTCGTCGCCGCGCGCGTGGAGCAGGAGGAGCGCGGTCCGCGGCCCGAGCCGCCCAACGGCGTCGTGGAGGTCGAGCGAGGAGAGCAGCGCCTCGCAGGCCGGCACGTCGGCGCGGAAGTCGCGCAGCTCGCCGCTCCGCAGCTCGCGCAGGAGGATCTCTTCGGGCGCCGGGCAGATCGCCACCACCGCCGCCAGCTCGGGGTCGCGCGCGGCCGCGTGGATCGCCTGGAAGCCGCCCATGCTCGAGCCGCGCAGCGCCACCCGCGGGACGTGCCCGCGCAGGAGGTCGCACATCGCCCGCACGTCGTCGAGCGCGGCCGGGCCGAACTCGCCCTCCGAGCGGCCGTGGCCGCGCGCGTCGTAGGCGAGCGCCGCGAGCCCGCCGGCCCGGCAGCGGCGCGCGAAGTCGAAGTGGTTCTCCTTCGCCGAGCCGGCGCCGTGGAGGATCACGACGCCGGCGCTCGGGTCGCCGTCCGGCAGGAAGAGCGCGTACGCGAGCCCGTCGCGCTCGCCGAGCTCGGGTTGGGCGGCCCTCGGCTCCATAGAATCGCGCCGACTATGGCATCGGCGCAGGGAGCAGCGGTCTCGCACCTCTTCCCGCTCGGCTCGGGCGTGAACGACCGCGGCCGCCTCGAGGTGGGCGGCTGCGACGTCGCCGAGCTCGCGCGCGAGCTCGGCACTCCCGCCTACGTCTACGCCGAGGACGACATGCGCTCGCGTGCGCGCGCCTACCTGCACGCCTTCCGCTCCCGCACGGAGCGCTTCGAGGTCGTCTACGCGAGCAAGGCGCTCCCCTGCACGGCGGCCTACCGGCTGATGGCGGAGGAGGGGCTCGCCTGCGACGTCGCCTCGGGCGGCGAGCTCCACCTCGCCCTCGCCGGCGGCTTCGACCCCGCCCGCGTCTACATGCACGGCAACAACAAGATGGAGGCGGTGCTGGCGTACGCGCTCGAGCGCGGCGTGGGCACGATAGTGATCGACTCGTTCGACGAGATCGACCGCCTCGAGCGGCTCTGCGCCGGGCGCCGGCAGGCCGTGATGCTGCGCGTCACGCCCGGCATCCGCCCGAGCACGCACGCCTACGTCCAGACGGGCCAGGAGGACTCCAAGTTCGGCTTCGGCCTCGGCGAGGTCGGGCGCGCGACCGAGCGCTGCCGGGCGGCGGGCCTCGACCTGCGCGGCCTGCACGCCCACATCGGCTCGCAGGTGTTCGACCTCGGCGTCTACGAGGCGCTCGCGGAGACACTCGCCGCGATCGGGGACTGGCCGCTCCTCAACCTCGGCGGCGGCCTCGGGATCGCCTACACGGCCGAGGACGAGCCGCCGTCGATCGACGACTACGTCGAGGCGCTCCTGCGCAACGCCCCGGACGGGGTGCGCGTCCTGTGCGAGCCGGGCCGCTCCCTGGTGGGGAGCGCGGGCGTGACGATCTACACGGTGGGCACCGTCAAGCGGATCCCGGACGTGCGCACCTACGTCGCCGTGGACGGCGGGATGTCCGACAACCTGCGGCCGATGCTCTACGGCGCGCGCTACGAGGCGGCGATCGCCGACCGGCTCGGCGCGCTCGGCGGCGACCGCTCCGGCGACCCGGGAGGCGAGCTCTGCACGGTCGCGGGGATGCACTGCGAGTCGGGCGACATCCTCGTGCGCGACGTGCTGCTCGACGACCCGCGCCCGGGCGACGTGCTGGTGGTCCCAGCCACCGGCGCCTACGGCCACGCGATGGCGAACAACTACAACGCGGTGCCGCGCCCGCCCGTCGTCTTCTGCAGGGACGGCGACGCGCGCGTCGTCGTCCGCCGCGAGACCCTCGACGACCTCACGCTCCGTGACGTCTGAGTCGAGCGGCCCCTTCCGGGTCGGCCTGCTCGGTCACGGCACGGTCGGGTCGGCCTTCCACGAGCTGCTCGCCGGCCGCGCCGAGGCGATCGAGGCCGAGGTGGGGCGGCGGCCGCAGCTGTCGGGTGTCCTCACCCGCAGCCAGGGCGACTTCGAGGACATCCTCGCGCGCTCCGACCTGATCGTCGAGCTGATCGGCGGCACGGAGCCCGCGCGGGAGTACGTGCTAAGCGCGCTGCGCGCCGGCCGCCACGTCGTGACCGCCAACAAGCAGCTCCTGTCCCGCTTCGGCGACGAGCTGTTCGATGCGGCCCGTGCCAAGGGCGTGCAGCTCCGCTTCGAGGCGGCGGTGGCCGGCGTCGTGCCAGCGATCCGCGTGATCTCGGAGACCCTCGCTGGCGCCTACATCGAGCGCGTGCACGGGATCGTGAACGGCACCACCAACTACGTCCTGAGCGCGATGGCGCGCACGGGGGAGACGTACTCCGCCGCGCTCCGCGAGGCGCAGGAGCTCGGCTACGCCGAGGCCGACCCGAGCGAGGACGTGAGCGGCGCGGACGCCGCCGCCAAGATGGCGATCCTCGCCCGGCTCGCGTTCAACGCGCTCATCCACCTCGACCAGGTCGGCTGCGAGGGGATCGAGCACGTCACCGTCGACGACATCGCCTACGCGAAGGAGCTCGGGCTGTCGCTCAAGCTGATCGGCTCGGCCGAGCGCGTCGACGGCGGCATCGCCGTCAACGTGTACCCCGCCTTCCTCTACGCAGGGCACCCGCTGGCGAGCGTCGACGGCGCCTTCAACGCCGTGACGATCGAGTCGCCCGCGATCACGGAGATCACGCTCAGCGGCCCGGGCGCGGGCGGCCCGCAGACGGCGTCGGCCGTGCTCGGCGACGTGGTGTCCGCGATGATCCCGCCGCCCTCGCAGCCCCCGCCCGCGTACCCGCAGCCGATCGTGACCGACGTGGCGTTCTCGTTCTACCTGCACGTCGAGGTGGCGGACCGGCCCGGCGTGCTCGCGCGGCTCGCCGACGTGCTCGGGCGCCACGAGGTGTCGATCAAGTCGGTCGTGCAGCGCGGTCTCGGGGCCGACGCGCGGCTAGTGATGGTCATGCATCCCGTGCTCGAGTCGCGCTTCCGCGCCGCCGTGCGGGAGATCGCCGGGCTCGACTTCGTGCGCTCCGACCCGCGCGTGATCCGGGTCATCGAGGAGGTATTCGAAGCCCCGCGCGAGGCCGGGTGAGGCGCGCGCTCGGTGCAGCCGGCGCGAGGCGGCGGCGCCGGCGGTGGGGGCCGGCGTGAGCCTGTGGCGCTACGGCGAGCGGCTGCCGGTGGAGCCGCTCGTGACGATCGAGGAGGGCGACACGCCGCTCGTGCCGGCGCCGCACCTGTCCGAGCGCAGCGGCTGCGAGGTCTGGCTCAAGCTCGAGGGGGCCAACCCGACCGGCTCGTTCAAGGACCGTGGCATGACGGTGGCCGTCTCGGCGGCGCTCCGCGACGGCGCCGAGGCCGTCGTGTGCGCCTCGACCGGCAACACGGCGGCGAGCGCGGCGGCCTACGCCGCGCGCGCCGGCCTCCGCTGCGCGGTCATCGTGCCCGAGGGCAAGATCGCCACCGGCAAGCTGGCGCAGGCGCTCGTCCACGGGGCGCGCGTGATCGCGCTGCGCGGGAGCTTCGACGACGCGCTCGTGCTCGTGCGCGAGCTCGTGCGCCGCCAGCCGATCGCGCTCGTCAACTCGGTCAACGAGCTCCGCATTGAGGGCCAGAAGACGGGCGCCTTCGAGGTCTGCGACCAGCTCGGCGAGGCGCCCGACGTGCTCTGCATCCCGGTGGGGAACGCCGGCAACGTGACCTCGTGGTGGCGCGGCTTCCGCGAGCTCGGGGCGGCGCCGCGCATGCACGGCTACCAGGCCGAGGGGGCGGCGCCGCTCGTGCTGGGCAGGCCGGTCGAGCGTCCCGAGACGGTGGCGTCGGCGATTCGGATCGGCAGGCCGGCCCGCTGGGAGGACGCGATGGACGCCTTCACCTCCTCGCGCGGGGAGGTGCGCGCCGTGTCGGACGCGGAGATCCTCGACGCCTACGCGCTGCTCGGCGCGCGCGAGGGCGTCTTCTGCGAGCCGGCGTCGGCGGCGTCGGTCGCCGGCCTGCTCCGGTACGGCGCCGAGGGCCGCGTCGTGTGCGTGCTCACGGGGCACGGCCTCAAGGACCCCGCGACGGCGCTCGACCGGTCGGCGCCCGTCGTGCCGTGCGCGCGGGACATCGACAGCCTCGAGCGCGCCGTGCTGCGGTGAGCCGGCACTGCGTCGTGCGCGTGCCGGCCTCCTCGGCCAACCTAGGGCCGGGCTACGACGTGCTCGCCGCCGCCCTGTCGCTGTCGCTCGAGCTCGAGGTGGAGGAGGCGGACGCGCTGTCGGTAGAGGTCGACGTCCCCGGCGTGCCGGCCGACCGCACCAACCTCTGCGTGCGCGCCTTCGAGGCGCTCCGGCCGGCCGCCGGGCTCCGCTTCCGGATCCGCTCCGAGATCCCGCCCGCCGCCGGGCTCGGCTCGAGCGCCGCCGCGATCGTCGCCGGCCTCCGCGCGGCCGACGCCCTGTACGGGCTCGGCGCGCCGCTGCTCGAGCTCGCGACGGAGCTCGAGGGCCATCCCGACAACGTGGCCGCGGCGCTGCTCGGCGGCTTCGTCGTCTGCGACGGCGGGCCGCCGGCGCGGCTCGAGCCGCCGGACGGGCTCGAGGGCGTGCTCGCGATCCCGCCCGAGCCGGTCGCGACGAGCGCCGCCCGCGCCGCGATGCCTGCCGACGTGCCGCTGGCCGACGCCGTGCACAACGTCGGGCGCGCGTCGCTGCTCGTGCTGGGGCTGGCGCGCGAGGACCTCTCGCTCGTCGCGCGCGGCCTGGGCGACCGGCTCCACCAGCC
>JBLNDU010000034.1:0-8222 GCA_050261935.1 Nocardioidaceae bacterium
CCAGACGCTCGGCCTGCTGGCCCTGTCCGCGGCGCTGCACGCGGCGTTCGTGGCGATCGAGCTGCGCTCCGAGGCTCCGCTGGTGCCGTTCGGGATCCTCCGCCTGCGGACCCTGACGGGCGCCAACGTCGTCGGGTTGCTCCTCGGCGCCTCGCTGTTCTCCATGTTCTTCTTCATCACGCTCTACATGCAGCAGGTGCTCGGCTACAGCGCGATCAAGGCGGGCCTGTCGTACCTGCCGCTGGCGCTGATGATCATCGTCGCGTCGGGAGTCGCCTCCCAGCTCGTCACCCGCGTCGGCTTCAAGCCGGTGCTCGTGACAGGAATGGCCCTGATCGCCGCGGCGCTGGTCTGGTTCTCCCACGTGTCGGTGGACGGCGGCTTCGTGACGGACATCCTCGCTCCCTCGCTCCTCGCGGCCACTGGGCTCGGCTTCGGCTTCGTCACGACCACGATCGCCGCCGTCTCGGGCGTCCGCGAGCAGGAGTCGGGGCTGGCCAGCGGCCTGATCAACACCTCGCAGCAGATCGGCGGCGCGCTCGGGCTCGCGGTGCTGGCGACGATCGCCAACTCACGCACGGACGACCTGATGGCAAGCGCCGGCGGCGCTCGCTCCGCGCTGACCAACGCCCTCAACGAGGGCTTCCAGTCGGCGTTCCTGGGCGGCGCCGCGATCGCGGCGCTGGGAGTCGTCCTGACGCTAGTGCTGATCCGCGGTCGCGACAGCCGCGCCCACGTCGAGCTGGGCACGCGCGCACAGGAGCAGCCCGCGATGGTCTAATCCGTGCAGCGCGGCGCTCCGGGGCGTGCGAGGCCGCCGACCGGCTCTCAGTCCACACGTGCGGCCAGGTCAAGGCGTTCCTGGACGCTAGGCCGAGGTGGAGCGCCCCGCGGCGGGGCCGCCGCCGTCACGCAGCCGGATCGCAACGTGCTGATCGTCGCCGTGTAGGACGAAGTGCCTGCGAGCGGTGGCGCGGTAGAGGCGATGTGCCGCGGGCATCGTGACGTCGGAGACCGTCCGTGCGCCCAGGCCGCGTGCTTCGGAGCGAGCTGTGTAGACCTCCATCGCGGCCTCGCGCTCGGTCCCGGCGAGCTCGGCCGCCACGGCCTCGACGTACACCGCTAGGGCGTCGCGCGGTGGAGCGGTCGAATCGAAGATGACGATGGCCACGTCGGGGCAGCTCGTGAGGTGACGCGAGTGCCATCGCGCGACGCGGCGGGCGCGCGCCGCTAGCCTCGATCCGCCGATAAGCGCCTGAGGAAACCCGCCGGGAACGTCCTCCCGGCCGATGAGAATGCGGTTTGCGTAGACCCATTCCACGAGCCGGGAGGACACCCGGAAGGTGAACGCTAGAGCGACTGGCCAAACCGTAGAAGTCACGGCGGACGGCGACGGCCTCGTCTCCCACGCGGGAGCATTTCTGCTCACCGAGCTCGCCGACCGGCTTGGGCTCACCGCCGCGCTCTCGGAGGCGATGGCGCCGACCCGCGAGCGCCGCTCGGCCCACGATCCCGGCCGCGTCCTGCGCGATCTCGTGGTCTCGATCGCCGACGGCGGCGACTGCCTTTCTGACCTCGGCGTGCTGCGCGGCCAGGAGGCGCTGTTCGGCCCGGTCGCATCGGAGACGACCGCGCACCGGGTGATGAAGTCAATTGACGCCGAGGGACTCGATCGGATCCGCGCCGCCCGGGCCCAGGCGCGGGCGGGCGCCTGGGACGCCGGCGCCCGTCCCGATCAGATCACCCTCGACATCGACGCGACCCTGATCAGCGCCCACTCCGAGAAGGAGCAGGCGGCGGGCAACTACAAGCGCGGCTTTGGCTTTCACCCGCTCTGCTGCTACCTCGATGAGACCGGCGAGGCGCTCGCCGGCGTCCTGCGCCCCGGCAACGCCGGCTCGAACACCGCCGCCGACCATTTCGAGGTCCTCTGCCTGGCGCTCGAGCAGATCCCCGAGGCCGATCTCGATCGCGAGATCCTCGCCCGCGCCGATGTCGGCGGCGCCACCCACGCCTTCACCGCCGACTGCCGGGAGGCCGAGATCCGCTTCACGGTCGGCTACGCGCTTGACGAGAGCGTGCGCGAGGCGATCCTCGGGCTCGACGAATCGGCATGGGAACGGGCGATCGACGCCGAAGGAGAGGCGAGAGACGGAGCCGCTGTCGCCGAGCTCACCGACGAGCTGGACCTCTCGGCCTGGCCCGAGGGCACGCGACTGATCTGCCGCCGCGAGCGCCCCCATCCGGGCGCCCAGTTCGAGGTCTTCGACACCGAGGGCTATCGCCACACCTGCTTTCTCACCGACCAGAAGGGAGAGGAGATCGCGGCGCTTGAGCTTCGCCACCGCCGCCGCGCCCGGGTCGAGGATCGGATCCGCGCCGCCAAGGACACCGGGATGCGCAACCTCCCGTTCACCGAGTTCGCCCACAACCAGGCCTGGCTCGAGCTCTCGCTCGCCGCGCAGGACCTGCTCGCCCACCCCCGGGCGCTCGTCTTGACCGGCGAGCTGGCGCTCGCGGAGCCCAAGCGCCTACGCCAGCGCCTACTTCACGTCGCCGGACGGATCGTCCGCTCGGGACGGCGGACAAGGCTTCGGCTGCCGCGCACCTGGCCCTGGGCCGATGCGCTGCTCGCCGCCTTCCGGCAGCTGCGAGCGTTGCCCGTGCATTCCGGGCCATAGTCCGCCGCCGGCCGCCCGCCGCGCCTCGATCACCCCAAGCTTCGTCCCCGCCGCGCCAATCGGCGTCAGCCTGCCCCGACGACGGCCTGGCTGCTCGCGAATCGCGGCCAGACGCCCACCGCGCTGGTTCCACGGCACCACACCGTCACCCTCACCGGCCTCAGGCGAGCCGATCACACCCGGCGACCGATAACGGCGGATCGAGGCTAGTCGAGCTCGCCGTGCTCGAGCCGCGCCAGATCGGCGGGACGGAACCCGGTGACCTTGCTCTTCTCGTCCGTGCTGAGTGGGCTCTCGGCGAGCAGGTCCCCTACGCGCTTCTGCGCCGCCTTGCGCTTCGCGCTGAGCGCTTCCAGCCGGGACACGTCCCTCGGCTCGTCGGGCCGTCGCGGCGCGTTCTCGACCTCCGTGTACGCGCGGGCGTACTCGCGATCTGCATCTCGCAGGTGGTCGGCCGCCTCCCGGAGGCGGCGCTCGTGCTGCTGTGCGTCGCCGGTCGACATGGAGTGAACGCTACAGCCCTGGTTCCTGGCCGGGTCGCCGGCCGTCCGGCGCTCAGATCTGTGGTGCTCCGGAACGAGGCAGAGAGCAGTCAGGGCCGCAACTCCCGGCACGCCTGGCTTTGGGTACGCGGCTTCCGAGCGTTCTCAATCAGGCCGACACGCACTGCGCCTCCTTGATCGCTGGAGGACAGGTCGCGAGCATGCTTCGGAGAGATCCTTAGACCCGACCCTTGGGGTCCTCGGGGTACGGCTCGCCGCGGAGCGGGTCGCCGTCGAGGGCGCGGATCTCGTTGTCGCGGAAGCGCGGTTCGTAGTGGGCGAAGAAGACCTTGCCGACGAGTTCGCGGCGGCTGTGTACGCCGGTCTTGTCGAAGATGCTCTTCAGGTGCTGCTGAACGGTGTGGGGGGAGACGACGAGGCGCTCGGCGATCTGGGCGGTCGAATGGCCGCGAAGAACCAGTTCGGTGATGTCCTGCTCGCGTTGGGTGAGCCCGTAGGCGGACATCAGAAGCGGCGTGATGCGGGCCGGGTGGGCGGGCTCGACGATCACGCGGCGCGCCGCGACCCGGCGGCGACGAGCGAGGTGCCGTGAAGGACGACCCAGGTCCCCGAGCGGGAGAGCACACGGGCGAGCGCAACCTCGCCGGGGTCGTCGTGGCTCTGCGCGGTTCGCAAGGCGCGGGCTGCCACCGCGTGGACGGCCGTCGGCAACCTGCCCGCATCCGGGTCTCCGTCGGGGAGGTCGGAGAGCCAGCGCTCGACTCCGGGGGTGGTGGACACGACCTCCCCGTGCACGGAGAGGACCACCAGGCCGGGCGAGTCAGGCCACTGCGGATCTCGCGCCTCGCCGATCAGCAGCCCGGTGCGCGCACCTGTCGCGAGATCGGGGGCAAGCGCCTTCAGCAACGCCTTGTCCTCGCCGTCGAACAGTGGCTCGCCCGGGGCACGGTAGAGCCCGACGGCGCCCCAGACTTCGCCGTTCCTGGTCCTTAGCGCGGCGATCAGCTCCTGGTCGCCGCCCATCGCCATGTTCATGTGCCAGCTCGGGCTCGAGGACGGATCGCCCCCGGTCGCCTCGTGCAACGTCGAGATCCCGGCCTCTGAGCGGACCACGTCGTCGATCTGGTTGACGTCGTCGCCGTAGTACTCATGGCGCAGGACCTCGGGCGGGAACCGCGGCAGCCCGTCGTGGTAGTGGCTCGTGATCAAGAGCGACGCCGGGTCGAGCGTGTACCAGCACGGCTCGTCGTAGTAGGGGACGGCCGCGTGGAGGACTTCGGTGCACTCCCGCCAGAACGTCACCAGGTCGTGGCCACGCGCGGAGAGTTCGGCGATCCGCTCGGCGGCGCGCCCCTTCGCGTACGAGCCCACGAGCCGATGCTACGCCCGCTCGGCGGCGCGCGAAACACCACCTTTCTGGAATAGGCAGGCGACCTCGCGAGATCTACGTTCGGCCCCGATGAGAGCGGGAGCGCGTACGCCGGAGGAGCTCGAGACGCTGCTCGAGGACGCGTTCGTGATCCGCGACGCCGACGGGCTGGGCGAGCTGTTCGAGGACGGCGCTGTGCTCGGCGAAGGGCGGCGCGAGGCACGCGGCGGGGACCAGATCGCGCGGCTGGCGAGCGAGATGTGGGCGAACGACCGCACCTACCTCGCCGATCCACGCCGGGTGCTCCAGGCGCGCGCCACCGGGCTGGTGCTCGCGACGCATGGCATCAACGTCGTGCGCCGCGGAAGCGACGGCGGCTGGCGCTACGCGATCGCGCTCCTGTCTCGCGACCACGCGACCCCAGAGGAGGACCGATGACGCGGCAGACGGAACAGACGGCCCGGCTCGCGCCGCTGGCGGTGTCCGGCGATGAGGGCGAGGCGCGCTGGTGGTTCGGCACGCTGGCGGTGATCAAGACCACCGCGGCCGAGACCGGCGGGCAGTTGACGATCATCGACATCACCAACCCGCCCGGGTTCGAGGCGCCGCTGCACGTCCATCACCGCGACGACGAGGGATTCTGGATCCTCGAGGGCAGCGCCACGATCGAGGCCGGCGACACCACGATCGAGGTGAGCGCGGGCGACTACGCCTTCGGACCGCGCGACATCCCACACCGCTACACCGCCGGCGACGCCGGCTGCCGGATGCTCTTCATCATGGTCCCGGGCGGCATGGAGGAGGTGATTCGAGCGACAAGCGAGCCCGCCCCGAGCCGCACGCTTCCGCCGCCGCGCGAGGAGGAGCCGACCGCGGAGGAGCTCGAGGCCCTCAAGGCGGTCATCAGGGAACACGGCTACGAGCTGCTCGTCTAGGACGCGCTCAAACCCCTCTGACGAACCGCCCCACTCCGCCGCCACGGGCGCCGCCGGAAGCCGTCGCCTATGAGGCGAAGAAGCCGGATGGTCCCAGCGAGCGGCCCGTAGCGCGAGCTCGCCTCCATAGCCCCTCCACTTGCCTTGACGAGAATCCTCACGCCGCCGCGATCGCGGGGAGCGCCGTCCACTTGTTGACGTCGTCGACGAGGAACTCGTTCTCGATGAAGTACGGGATTGCGTCCGGCGGGATCTCCTCCCGGTGCCGCGCCGCCCGACGACCCCAACCGCTCGTGGACGAGGGGAAGCGCTCGACCGGCTTGAGCTGTGCGCTCCGACGTCCAGGTCGTTGTGGGCCCCAGGCCCGACGCGTACGTTTTCAGCAGTGAGCCCTGAGGAGATGCAGCGCCTCTTCGAGCGGCATCGCGATGCGGAAGCCGCCCGCGACTACGACGCGATCCTGGCGACGTTCGTCGAGGATTGCTACCTCGAGACGCACCCCCTCGGGCTCCGCAGCGAGGGCAGGAGGGCGGCGCGGGCGGCCTATGAGGGGTACTTCACCGCCTTTCCCGACCTGGCCCCTGACGACGAGGGCCATGCCTTCGGCCAAGACGTCATGGCCGTGTGGGGCACACTTCGGGGTACGAGCGGTGGGGACTGGGTCGGCGTGCCTCCGTCGGGGCGCTCCTTCGCCGTCCCGTTTGCGAACGTCACTCCATTCCGTGCTGGGCTGATGGCCGGTGACAGGCGCACTGCACTCAGGTCACGGTGAGGCCCGGCGAGCCTGTGGGCGAGCGGAGAATCCCGAGCTCAGAGCCGACCCGCCCGGCGCCGACTGATCGAATGGGCTACGCGAGTTGCGGCCCGACGACCTCGAACCCGAACTTCCTCGAGATCGCGATCGCGGCGTCCGGGTCGTACTCGTGCGCGGGTGGCTCGGCCGACTCGCCGGCCGGCACGCCGCCCTCCTCGAACATCCGCTCAAAGCCGCCCGGCGTGACGATCACGAGTGCGCGCGCGCCTTCGGACTCGACCTTGAAGGCGTGTGGCACTCCGCGGGGACCCCAGACCAAGGTGCCTGGACCGGCGACGAACTCGTCGTCGTCCTGCCGGAAGCGGATCTCGCCCTCCAGCATGAGGATGCCCTCGTCCTCGCGACCGTGGACGTGGAGGGGCGGGCCGAAGCCCTTGTAGAAGTTCCCTTCGACCAGCCCGAGCGCACCGCCGGTGTCCTCGGCGCGGGCCTTGATCCTCATCAGGGCACCCTGCCACCAGAACGCGTCGTCGTGGGCGCCTTCGCTGGAAGTGGCGCTGCTCGCGAGCGCTCTCCCGCTTGCACCGATCTCGGCCGCCTCGGCGGCTGGATGGGAGTTCCGTCCCACGAGACCGAGCACTTCTTGGACCTGCGCCATTGCCGTGCCTCCTTCGCTCGCTGGTCCCCCGAGGCGCCAGCGTCGCCGAGCCACATGATGCTGTCAAGGACACTTGTTCATGATTACGATTCCGGTTGGTCATGCTCTCTCCAACCCGCCTGAGGGTGCTCGCTGAGCTCGCCGAGCGCGGCTCCTTCTCCGGCGCCGGCGATGCGCTCGACTACACCCAGTCCGCCGTCTCCAAGCAGGTGGCCGCGCTCGAGCGCGAGGTGGGGACGCAACTGGTCGTGCGCGAGGTTCGACCGGTTCGCCTCACCCCGGCCGGCGAGGCGCTCGTCCGCCATGCCCGCACCGTGCTCGAGGGACTGGCGGCCGCGCAGGCCGAGCTGCAGGCTATCGCCGCGCTCGAGGTCGGGCGTGTGCGTGTGGGCACCTATTCGGGCGTCGGTGCGACGCTCGTCGTGCAGGCCGTGGCCGCCTTCCGGGCTCGCCACCCGGGCGTCGACCTGACGTTGCTCGAGGCGGGCCGCGACAAGCTCGTCCGGGACGTGCGCGCGGGAGACCTGGACCTGGCGGCGGTGTTCGACTTCCCGGCGCTTGGCGTGACGGTCGACGACGGCCTCGATAGCCGCCACCTGCTCGACGAGCCGCACGACCTCGTGCTCCACCCCGGGCACCGGCTCGCGCGCAGGAAGAAGGTCACGATGGCCGACCTGCGCGACGAGGACTGGCTGTTTCCCACCCTGGGCCCGGACTCCCCGACCCAGAAGCTGTTCACGGCGGCCTGCGCCGCGGCGGGCTACGAACCCAGGATCGTCTTCCGCGTCAACGACTGCGAGATGTTTCAGGCCCTGGTCGCCGCCGGCGTCGGGATCGGCTTCCTCCCACGCCTCGCCCTGCACCCGCTTCACCCAGGTGTCGTCATCAAGCCCGTAGCGGAAGCTCCCCGGCGGCGAATCCTCGCCGTCAGCCTGCCAGGCGTCCGCTCCGGCACAACGAAGGCCTTCCTCGGACTGCTCGAGGCATACGCAGCCGCCTACCCCAAACTGCAAAGGCCCGCGCGAGCCTGATCACCACGTGCTCCGCGAGCTGAAGGGTGAGCCGGTCGTATCGGCGGAGCGTCAGAGTGAGCAGGCGCGAACGAGGCCGTCGCGGGCGACACGTGATGCCGTGGACGCGAGGTGGCGTCTCGGCGGTCTGGTGAGCGGTTCCGCCCGGTCGGAACCACGTGATTGGCAGGCATAGCTCCGGCTGGATTCGAACCAGCGACCTCGCCATTATGAGTGGCGCGCTCTAACCGCTGAGCTACGGAGCCGCGGGCGGCGGTCGCCGCGCGAGCAAGGGTAACGGCCAGCCGGCGC
>JBLNDU010000035.1:0-3697 GCA_050261935.1 Nocardioidaceae bacterium
TGCAGGCGCGGGACGCGTCTGCGGCGGGGCGCGGGACACGGCAGCGAGGGTCTGATCGCGCCCGGAGCTGGCGTCGTGGCCGATCGCTGGCTGGAGCTCACGCCGGCGCGGTCGACGCGCGCGGTCCGGCGCTGCGCGGGCCGACGGCGATCGGCCCCTTGGCGGTCGCGGCCGCCGCGTTCGGCGCGGTGGCGATCGGTCGACTCGCGATCGGACGCGCGGCGATCAAGCGGCTCGTGATCGAGGAGCTCGAGGTGCGACGGCTGCGCGCCGAGGAGCTCGAGGTCGTCAGCGAGCGACGCCCATCGTCGGGCGCCTCAGGCGGCAGCGACCCGACGGCGTAGACCTACGCGCGGCGGCATGAGCAGGCCAGCTGGCGGCGCGCGAGTGCTCCGCATCCCGGCTCGGGCCGTGGGCGTGCGGACGAACACGCGGCTGGAGCCGAGCCGCCGCCCCAGCCGATACCGAGGCGCTGCGGGAGCCCGCCGCCTTCCTGTTGCTGGAGGGGCTTTACGGCCGGCCGTCGCGCCGCTAGGTGTGCGGGACGACGACGGCGCGGCCCTCGAGCGAACCGTCGCGCAGCCGCTCGTACGCCTCGCCGACGCGTTCGAGCGGGAAGCGCTCGACGTGGGCGCGGATCGCACCTCGGCGCGCGAGTGCGAGCACCTCCATCAGCTCGATCGCGGCGCCCCAGTACGGGATCGTGATGGTGGCGTCGTAGGGGATCGCGCCGAAGCCGAACTCGAACCGGCCGCCGGCCAGGCCGACGACGGCGACGTCCCCGCCCATGCGCACCGACTGCGCGGCGAGCGCGATCGTCGGGGCGGCGCCGACGAAGTCGAGCACGAGCTCGGCGCCGTGCCCGGCGGTCAGCTCGCGCAGCGCCTCGGTCGCGCCATCGCCCGACTCGACCACCTCGTCCGCGCCGACCTCGCGCGCGAGCGCGAGCTTGTCGGGGGCGAGGTCGACCGCGACGATCCGCGCCGGGCTCACCGCGCGCAGGATCTGGACCGCCATGTGGCCGAGACCGCCGACGCCGATCACGACCGCGGTCGAGCCCGGCACGAGCAGATGCAGCGAGCGCTTGATCGCGTGGTAGGGCGTCAGCGCGGCGTCGGTCAGCGGCGCCGCCTCGACCGGGTCCATGTCGCCCAGCGCTATCAGCAGGCGCGTGTCGGGAACGAGCATGTAGTCGGCCATGCCGCCGTCTAGGCCGAGCCCTCCGCCATACACGCCGAGCTCGGTCTGGCGCTCGCAGAGCGTCTCGCGCGACGCGCGGCACTCGCGACAGCGGCCGCAGCCCCACGCTCCGTAAACCGCCACCGCGTCGCCGCGGCTCCAGCCCTCAACGCCTGCTCCCACCGCCTCGACCCAGCCGGCGTTCTCGTGGCCGAGCGTGAACGGCACGTCGAACGGCAGCACGCCGGCCTCCCACTCCATCAGGTGCAGGTCAGAGTGGCAGGCGCCGGCGCCCGCGACGCGCAGCAGCACCTGCCCCGGGCCGGGCTCCGGGACCGGCACCTCGCGCAGCTCGGGCGGCTGCTCCCATGCGACGAGCTGGTATGCCTTCATGGAGGCGAGCCTAACCACGATCGGGGGCATCGGGGCCGGCGGCCGGTGCCCCCGCGACGATCCGCCCCCCAGACCGAGCCGACTCCTCAGCCAGTGCAGCCGCACGCCCGCAACGAAGGCGCGCCGCCAGCCGCCGAGGCGCCCGCCCCGGAGGCCGGATTATCGCCGCCTGAGCTACCACCCGGCGACCCTCCATTGCCGGGTCGCCTCTCCCGACATGTTCCGTGCGCGCGGGTCCGTCGGGCTCTTGTGGCCTCGGACCGCCGAGGGCCGGATCGGCTGGTTAAGGTCGGCGGAGAGAGGCTCGGAGAGCGTCGCGACGAATCGAGCCTGATGGGAGTGCCGGCGCGTCGTGAGGTCCGTCGCGGGGCGCAACCGTACCGCGTGATGGATGCCCCGGGATGCGGCGCGGTCCGGGGCCGAGCCTGCCGCCGCCTGGGCGATGCTGGCCGAATCGGCGCGCGCTGGCGCGAGGGGAGCGCCGCAGGTGCGCGGCGGAGGGTCGCCGACCTCGAGCCGCGGCTCGTCGGCGTCGGGCACCGCGATCCCCCCGCGGGAGGCGACCCGGCGGCCGAGCTGCGCGCCGCCGCCGACACGTAGACCGGTCGAAGCGGCGGCTACATGGCGATTCCGGACAGGCTTCTCAGCCAGTTCGCCGTATCGTAGTAGTCGCGGTAGCGGACGGCCTTTCCGCCGTGGATGGTCCAGATGTGCGCGAACGGCGCGTCGAGCGGGATGCCGGTGTCGCTGCCGTGGCCGCGGTAGCGACCGAGCACGACGACGCGCTCGCCAGCGTCGATGAACTCTTCGGGGCTCGACCTCGAAGCCCTCGATCTCATCCCGAACAGGCTCCAAGACCTTCTTGCGAAGATCGTCGCGGCCGCGGTGCTCGCCCGAGAAGCTCACGCCGGGCAGGTCGGGCTCGTCCCACTCGATGTCCGGATCGAGTGCTTCCACGACCGCCGCGATGTCTCCACGGTTGAACGCCTCGTAGCTGCGCCGGAGGATCGCGACGTTCTCGTCGGGCATAGCAGCCCCCTCTCCAAGGGCGCCGACTTCTACATACCGTTGACAGCGCACTCGCGCGTCTCGTCGGCGTCTATGGCGAACTATCCCGCCGCCCACGTCCGCGGTCAACCAGGCCGCCGCCCGGGCGGGTCCGAGCTCGGAAGATCGGCGATGCCAATCGGCGGCGGCGGACTGGCAGGCGTCGCTCGCCTGGGGCCGCGCCGCGCGCTACTCAGGCTTGGCGTATACCGGCCCGCCGGTGAAGTCGACGCCGACGTACGGCTCGTCGCCGACGACCCAGGCGTCGTGCCCGGGCGGGATCCGCATCGCGTCGCCGGCTCCAAACTCGAGCTCCTCGCCGTCGTTCATGCGGACCTGGAGCCGACCCGAGACGCAGTAGCCGAAGTGGTCCACTTGGCAGCTATTACCGCCGACGATCGGCTTCACGCACTCCGACCAGCGCCAACCCGGCTCGAAGGTCGTGCGCATGACCGTGCCGACCTCGAACTCCGCCACCTCGACCGTTCCCTTCTCTACCGGGCGGATCTCATCGGGCTGGTCGAGCTGCTTGCGCTGAATGCTTGCCATCGTTGCGACCTCCTCGAGTGAAACTGCGGCGGCCATCGACCCTACCCGCCGTGCTGGACAGCGAGACCAGCTGATCGGCAGCAACTGCGTGACGGACTGGCCCGCCAGCCAGCGGCTGCCGTGCGCGATGATGGGCGCAAGACCCTTGGAAGGAATCTAGAGGTGCTCGAGTTCGAGACGCCGCACGGGTCCGCGAACGTCCATGTGCATCTCGTCCGCGAGCCGCGGGCTGCGCTGGTCCTCGGCCGCGGGGTCGCCGGAGGAGATCGGATCCTGGGCGCTCAGGACGGGTCGCCTGAGCCGCGGCCGGCGGCCCAGTCGCGCTCTGCCTCGTCCTCCATGCGTTGGAGGCGTTCGTAGTAGTCGGGGAACTCCTTCATGTGCGCAAGCGCGATCTTGCCGGTCAGGATCGGGTCGTCTCCGGTCACGTCGGTCTGCGGGTCACGGGAGCCGTGCTCGTACTCGACGTCCATCCCGGCCCGGAACTGCTCCAAATCGAAGCGGTCCCAGTCGACGCCGATCGCATCGC
>JBLNDU010000036.1:0-9329 GCA_050261935.1 Nocardioidaceae bacterium
CGTGGCGCGTAGTGCGACACGAGCCGGTGGACGCGACCGGCGTGGTGGAGTGGACCTGGGTGACGGCGGGTGGGCAGTGCAGCGGCGCACCAGTGGCAGAAGGATTGAGAGCCGGCCGTCCCGCAAGCCGATCCTTGGGTTCTCGCGGTGTTCGCAACACGGCTCTGACAGCCGGTCGCTAGTGAGTCGTCCGGGGTGCTTGATGGGGTGAGCGGCGATCGACGCGCGGGCGGACCCGGAGGGCGAGCTGAGCGGCGATGGACGCGCGGGCGGACCCCGTCGCGAGTCGGCGAGGTTGGCGATCGGCTACGCCCGCGTCTCGACCGACGCTCAGGACCTCATGGCCCAGCGCGATCGCTGACGAGCTCGCCGCCGCCAGGACCCGCGGCCTGCCGCGCCGGGGCGCCGGCCGACCCGAGCCACCGCAGCGTCGGGCGACTCGCTACAGAGGCTTGATTCTGCCCAAACCCGCCGGAGTTTCAACTGTATGTACTCTGTTGGCCCATGACCTACGTCATCGCCGGCAGCTGCCTCAAGGACGACTCCTGCATCGAGGTCTGTCCGGTCGACTGCATCCACCCCAAGCCGGGCGCGCCCGACTTCGAGACCGCCGAGCAGCTCTACATCGATCCGGACCTGTGCATCGATTGCGACGCCTGCGTCGAGGCCTGCCCGGTCGACGCGATCTTCGCCGACTTCGAGCTCCCGGAGAAGCACGAGTACGCGCTCCGGCTCAACGCGGAGTTCTTCGCGGAGCGCGCGATCGCCGAGGGCACCCCCGCCTGATGCTCCACGCGCGACCGCGAGTGGCGATCATCGGCGCCGGTCCCGCCGGCGCGTTCGCCGCGGCCTCGGTGCTGCGCTCCGTCGGCGACGCAGAGATCGACCTCCTCGAGCGGCTCCCCACGCCCTGGGGGCTGCTCCGCGGCGGAGTGGCGCCGGACCACCAGGAGATCAAGCGTCTCGAGGAGACCTTCGACCGCCAAACGCTCGGCCGTGGCTGCCGCTTCCTCGGCAACGTCGAGGTCGGCGTCGACATCGCGCACTCCGAGCTGGCGCGCCACTACACGGCCGTCATCTACGCCACCGGGGCCCAGACCGACAAGTCGCTCGGGATCCCCGGCGAGGAGCTGCCCGGAAGCTGGCCGGCCACCGAGTTCGTCGCCTGGTACAACGGCCACCCCGACTACCGCGGCCTCGACTTCGACCTGTCGGCGAAGCGCGCGGTGGTGATCGGCAACGGCAACGTGGCGGCAGACGTCACGCGGATGCTCACCATGAGCGCCCGCGACCTGGAGCGCACGGACGTGGCCGACCACGCGCTCGCGGCGCTGCGCGAGAGCCGCATCGAGGAGGTCGTGGTGCTCGGCCGGCGCGGGCCCGCGCAGGCGGCGTTCACGAGCGCCGAGCTGCGCGAGCTCGGCCGTCTCGACGGCGTCGACGTTCGCGTCGCGCCCGCGGAGGTCGAGCTCGACCCGGTTTCGCGCCAGTGGCTGGCCGAGGAAGGGACGTTCACGGCGCGCAAGAACGTCGAGCTCCTGCGCGAGTTCGCGGCCAGGTCCGCGCGCCCTCGCGCGAGGCGACGAATCGTGCTGCGCTTCCTGCGCTCTCCGCTGGCGATCCGTGGTACTCGAAGGGTCGAGGCGGTCGACGTGTGCCGCAACGCGATCGTGCGCGCGGATGACGGCACGCTGCGCGCGCGGGCGGTCGACCAGGAAGCGGAGACGATCGAGTGCGGCCTCGTCCTGCGCTCCGTGGGCTACCGGGCCGTGCCGCTGCCCGACGTGCCGTTCGACGAACGCCACTCCGTCCTGCCGAACGAGCGCGGCCGGGTGCTCGCGCCCGATGGCGAGCCGCTCCCGGGCGTCTACGCCGTGGGCTGGATCAAGCGCGGCCCCACGGGGATCCTCGGCACGAACAAGCGCGACGCCGAGGAGACCGTGAGCTGCCTAGTCGAGGACCTGCGCGCGGGCGTGCTGCCAACGGCGAGCCACGCTCGTGAAGAGATCGATGCGCTGCTTCGCACGCGCAAGCCGGACCTCGTCACGCTCGAGGGCTGGCGCGCGATCGACGCGCACGAGCTCGGACGCGGGAGCCATCAGGGGCGCCCGCGGGTCAAGCTGGCGTCGCGCGAGGAGCTGCTCGCAGCGTCGCGGTGGGCCGATCGGCCGCCGGCTGGGAACGGGTCGCACGATCGAGTCCCAGGCGCTCCCGCTCAACGTTCGTAGGTCGCCCCGCCACGGCGTGCGCGGCGCCCATGCGGCGCCGTTCAGCCGCCGGCGCTCAAACGGCCGCGACCTCACGTAGCTGGGTGAGCCGGATGTGGTTGCCCGACGGGTCGCGAAACGACGAGTCGATCCCGTAGGGACGCTTCTCGGGCTGCTCGACGAACTCCACGCCGCGGCCCTTCAGGTCCTCGAAGGCGGCGTGGCGGTCCTCGGTCACGAGGAAGATCGTGCCGGCGAAGCCCTTCGCCATCAGGCCTCGCACCTGCTCGGCTGTCTCGGCGTCCATACCGGGGCGCCCGGGACCGCCATGAGCACGATGCCGACGTCGGGCTGCCCCGGCGGCCCGACGACGAGCCAGCGGAAGCCGAGCTCGGGGAGCGTCACGTCGGTCCGCACCTCCATCCCGAGCTTCTGCGTATAGAAGGCGAGCGCGTCGTCCTGGTCGTGCACCCACAGCTGCGCGTTGGCGAACTTGATCATCGGTCTCCCTTGAGTTCGAGCGAGCGGCTCGCCGGTCAACGTAGTTCCGCCGTGGGGCCGCTGTCTTCTCGAAACGTGCGGCGTTGCGGGCGCCCGTAGGCGCGCAGCACGCAGGCCGGGATCCGCGCGCTGTCGGCGGCGGGAGGGAACGCGGCGCGGTAGGCGGTCGGCGAGACGCCGTAGGTGCGGGTGAAGCTCGTGGTGAACGAGCCCACGCTCTGCAGGCCCACGGAGAGGCAGACGTCGGCGACGGAGCGGTCCGTGCCGCGCAGCAGCGCACCCGCCCGTTCGAGGCGGCGGGTGAGAAGGTACGCGTGCGGCGACTCGCCGAAGGCGCGGCGGAACTCGCGGCTGAAGTGGGCGCGCGAGAGGCCGGCCGCTGCGGCCAGGTCTCCAACGCCGAGCGGCTCGAAGTAGCGGGCGTCGGCCAGGTCCTTCGCTCGCAGCAGGTGGCGGGCGGGCGGGACGAAGCTCATGCCCGGCGGCGCCGCCTCGCGGGCGCCGATGACGGCCGAGCTCGCCTCAGGACTTCGGAAGCCGTGCATCTCAACGGAAGACCGTCCCGGCCGCCGAGAGTCATCGGCGACCACCGGCGCCCGCCGCGTGCGTCAGCCGTCCGAGGGCTCGCTCGCGGGAGGGTTGCGTTGCCCCATGGTTGGCGCATCAGCCGCTCGCGCGCAGGTAGGCGAGCACGGCGAGGACGCGGCGGTGATCGTCGTCGGTGTGCGGCAGGTCGAGCTTGCTGAAGATGTTCGCGACGTGCTTCTCGACGGCACCCGGCGTCACGACCAGCTGGCGGGCGATCGCCGCGTTCGTGCGGCCCTCGGCCATCAGGGCGAGGACCTCGTGCTCACGTGGGGTGAGCGCGGCGAGCTCGCCCGGCCCGCCGGCGTGCCGCGCCTGCACGAGCTCGGCGACCACCTCACGGTCGAGCGCCGTGCCGCCGGCGGCGACGCGGCGCACGGCGTCCAGGAACGCGGGGATGTCGCCGACGCGCTCCTTGAGCAGGTAGCCGATCCCGCCCTCGCCGCCGGAGAGCAGCTCCGCGGTGTACACGGGCTCGACGTACTGCGAGAGGATGAGGACGCCGAGGCCGGGCTGGCGGCGCCGCGCCTCGATCGCCGCCCGGACGCCCTCGTCCGTGAACGACGGCGGCAGGCGCACGTCGACGATCGCGAGGTCGGGCTTGTGACCGGCGAGGATCCGCAGCAGGCCCGGGCCGTCCTCCGCGTCGGCGACCACGTCGATGTCGTGCTCGCGCAGGAGCGCGACAAGCCCCTCGCGCAGCAGCGCCTGGTCCTCGGCGATCACGACCCGCACGGCAGCTCGGCGCGGATCGTCGTTCCCTGGCCCGGCGGGCTGACTACGTGCAGGCTGCCGTCGATCGCCTCGACGCGGTGGCGCAGCCCGGTCAGCCCGCCGCCGCGGGGGTCGGCGCCTCCGGGGCCGTCGTCGGCGACCTCGACGGTGAGCCGGTCATCGTCCAGCACGAGCCGTACCATGGCGCGCGCGCCGCTGGCGTGCTTGCCGACGTTGGTGAGCGCCTCGGCGACGACGAAGTACGCGGCGCTCTCGATCACCGGGGGCAGCCGCCGGTCGACCGACGCCTCGACCACCACCGGCGTCGCTGCGCGGCGGCCGAGCGCCTCCACCGCCGCGACCAGCCCGCGGTCGGCGAGGACCGGCGGGGCGATGCCGCGCGCGAGGTCGCGCAGCTCGCGGACCGCGGCGCCCGCCTCCTCGCGGGCGCTGCGCACGAGCTCGGCGAGCTCGGGGCGGTCGCCGAGGCGCTCCTCGGCGCGCCCGAGCTGCATGCTGAGCGCGACGAGCCGAGCTTGCGCACCGTCGTGCAGGTCGCGCTCGATCCGTCGCAGCTCGGCGGCCTGGACGTCGAGCGCGCCACGGCGTGTGCGCGTGAGGACGTCGACGCGCTGCGCGAGCGCGCGCTCGCGCCGCACGGGGAGCCGCTCCCACAGCTCGGCGATTGCGGCATGGCCGGCGAGCGCGACGGCGAGTCCGAGCAGCGCCCACGTGGGCCAGAACGCGCCGCCTCCGGCGAGCGCCCACACCGCGACGATCACGCCGGCGAGCACGGCCGAGACCGCCCCATGGACCGCGAGCGCGCGCGCGTGGCCGGTCGTCCGCCAGACGGCAAGGCTGATGCCGGCGTGAAGCGCGAGCGGGATCGCGAGGCCGAGCCACACCCAGCGCGGCCAGAACGACCCACCGGTCAGCCCCCAGATCACCGTGACCGTGGCGCCCGCCAGCGCGCTGAGCGCGGCGTCCAGCGCGAGCGCGGCGCGTCCGTCGACGCGGCGCCGGGCCGGTCGCGCCGCGGCGCGCGCGGGCTCGATCGGCTCGCGGGCGTCGAGCAGCGCCTCCGCGAGCCGGCTCTCGCCGAGCGCCATCGCGCGCAGCAGCGCGATCGCGATCGCCGCGAGCGGGATCGCGAGCGGCGCGGCGAGGAGCGCCTCGCCGAGCGTGTCGATGCGCCAGATGCCCCAGTCGAGTCCGTCCGGCACCGCCCAGTACCAGGCCGGCGCGAGCGCGATCCCGACGACCGCCGCGACTGCGCTGACCGCCACGACGCCGAACGAGAAGCCGACGACCGAGTGGATGACGAGCCAGGCGAGGTCGCGCCAGGTCTGCGCGTCGCGCAGCGTCCCGCTCAGGCGGGACAGGAAGCGCTGGCCGCGGAGGTCGCGGTAGCGGCCGTGCAGACGGCGGCCGAGCACCAGCGCGGCGTTGCGGCGGTCGAGCTCCGCGCACCAGCGGAAGGCGACGGCGCTCAGGAGGATCACGGGCAGGCCGACGACGAAGACGGCCGTGCTCAGCGACGCGGTGACGCCGGCGACGGCGACCGTGAACGCGACGACGCTCGTGACCAGCCCGATGGCGAGATAGGCGAGGTCACGGGCGGCGCGCGTGGCGCCGGCGCGCAGCCAGGCGCCCGCGGAGAGCGGCTTCCCGCTCGCTCCGTGGACGTTGTCAACGTGCATGGCCACGCGACGCCGCGAGCGGCGCCGCCTCCGCATGATCGCAATCGGCGGCGGTCAGGCGCCCGCGCATGCCGTGCTCGCCCAGCACGAGGCGCGGCCGCTGGGCCGAGGTGCCGGCGGCGCGGCGAGCGATGCGGGCGAGCAGCTTCATGCCTCAACGGTCGCACCACGGCGCCCGCCTATCGCTGGGACGCACGACCGTCCGTCGTGACGCCATCACCCGTCCTCAGCCGTGGGGATAACCCCCGATTGCGTCCCAGCCGGGCGCTACGACACGCGAGGCGGAGCGGACGGGTCTCCCACCCCGCCCTTCACAGCTCCGGCACCTCGACCCGGTCGCGCTCGTCGATCTCGCGCAGCACCCGCGCCGGGACGCCCGTGGCCACGACGCCGGCGGGAAGGTCCCCTGCCACCCCGGCGCCGGCGCCGACCACGGTGTCATCCCCGATCGTCACCCCCGGGCAGACGGTGACGCCCCCGCTCAGCCAGACGTTGTCGCCTAGCGTGATCGGCCGCGCGGCCTCCCAGCCGGTCCGGCGCGGCTCGGGATCGATCGGGTGCGTCGGCGTCAGCAGCTGGACCCGGCTCGCGATCTGGCAGGCCGAGCCGATCGTGATCGGCGCCACGTCGAGCATGAGGCACTCGTAGTTGACGAAGGTCCGGGCGCCGATCGTGATCCGCGTGCCGTACTCGCACCGGAACGGCGGCCGGATGACCACGCGGTCCCCCACCGCCCCGAGCAGGCTGCGGAGGATCGAGTCGCGCTCAGCCTGCTCGGCCTCCGCCGTGCCGTTGTAGCGCACGAGCAGGTCCTGAGCGCGCGCGAAGTCGGCTGCGAGCTCCTCGTCGTCGGCGATGTACAGCTCGCCGCGGAGCATGCGGTCCTTCATGAGCCCCATCCGCGGCCCTTCGACGGCGCCCCCGCCGCGCCGCGGTCAGTCCGGGATCAGCCCCTCGCCGCTGAACTCCCCGCGCGCCTCCTCGAAGGAGATGTCGCGCGGCGGCAGGATGACGTCCGACTCGACGAGCTCGTCGTCGGGGAGCCGGTTGCCGTCCGCCGCCACCAGCTCCAGCATCTGCGACCAGCGCTCGCGGAACCCCTGCTCGTCGCCCTCCTCGGCGGCCCGGACGGCGTCGTTGTCGAGCTCGTTGAGCCGCCCCGCGTCGGCGTCCGGCAGGCGGTACTGGGCGTCCCCGGAGATTCGGACGATCACCGGGCCTCGCTTCCGCCCTCGAGGGCCGGCTTCTCGCCACCGGGGCCGAGCTCGGCCTTGAGCTTCTCGAGCTCGTCGTCCACCTGGGCGCCGGCGCCGATCTGCGACAGCTCGCGGTCGATGTCGTCCTGCGGCGGGCCGAGCTGGGTGAGGTCCTCGAAGGTGCCCGCCTTCTCGAGCTCCTCGACGGCGGCCCCGCGGGCGCGCATCTGCTCCGTCTTGTCCTCGGCGCGCTGGATGGCCAGGCCGAGGTCCGCCATCTGCTCGCCGACGCCGGTGGCCGCCTCGGAGATCTTCACCTGGGCCTCGGCGGCCGAGTACTGCGCCTTGATGACCTCCTTCTTCGTGCGGAAGGCCTCGATCTTCGCGCGCAGCTTCTTCTCGTTCTCGGTGAGCTGCTCCTGCTGGGTCTCGAGCTCCTTGACCTGCCCGTCGAGCGACTGCAGCTCGGTCTGGGCCAGCTGCTTGCGCTCGAGCGCGGCGCGGGCGAGGTCCTCGCGCCCCTGCGCCAGCGCCTGACGCGCCTGCGTATCGAGCTTCACGACCTGCTGCTCGAGCTTCGAGGACTGCATCTGTATCCGCTTCTTGGAGGTCACCACGTCGGCGATCCCCTTCTTGACGTTCTGCAGCAGCTCGACCTGCTTCTGGTAGCCGTAGTCGAGCGTCTCGGACGGGTCCTCCGTCCGATCGAGCATCCTCGAGATCTTCGCCTTGATTACGGTGGACATGCGTCCTCCGAGGCCTGGCATCCGCGCCTCCTCCTTTGCTCCGTGTCGCCCCCGGGAGACTACCCACGGTCAGGCGCGCGCGAGGCGCGCGCCGTCCCGCCGGGTGGCTCGCCGGCTCAGGCGGCCGGCCCGTGCACGAGCCTGTCGCGCGCGGCGCGCTCGGCGCGGTCGTGCTCCTCGCCCGAGCGGTAGAAGATGATCGCCAGCACGAGCAGCATCACGACCAGGTCGAGGCCGAGCATCATCCCGCCGGCGATCTGCTGGTCCGTCAGCGGCGACAGGCCGTAGTCGCGCGCGCGGTCGCCGTAGTAGGCGGCGTAGGCGGGCGTTCGCAGCAGGATGAGCGCCATGCCGAGGAACATGCCAGGCAGGCGCGAGCCGAGCACGTAGGGCACCTTCCAGAGGTCGGGCTGCAGCCGCCGCCTCGTGGGCTCCACCACCGACCACCAGACGAGCAGGGCGCCGAGCAGGAAGGACTGATGCTGGAGGACGTGCAGCGCCGGGTGCTCGAGCGCGGCCACGAAGGCGAAGCCGAAGTGCCAGAAGTAGAGCAGCGCGGTCCAGACCGGCACGGCCACCCACGGCTTGCGCAGCGTGCGGAAGGCGGCGCGCAGGCGCCGCCGCCGCGCCAGCGAGGTGAGCGCCGCGCGCGGAAGGAGGAAGGCGTAGACCGGCGAGCGCACGCCGATCAGGAGGAACGGCGCCGCCAGGTCGCCGAGCAGCAGGTGCTGGCCCATGTGCGCGAGCACGAGGTCCTCCGAGAGCGAGTCGACGGGGCCGACGAGCGCGGCGGCGGTCAGGCCGAGGCCGGCGTACCAGGCCGCGCGCTGCCCGACCGGCACGTCGTAGCCGCGCCGGCGCAGCACGCGGACGGCGCGCTCGTAGAGCGCGGCCACGAGCGCCAGCAGGGCCACGGCGCCGGGATCGAGGCTGAAGCCCACGCCCGGATTGTGGCGGGCGTGCGCGGTGGCTACGGATGCGCGGGCCGGCGTGCGCTCAGCGGCGCACCCAGCGCAGCCCCTCCACGATGCGGGTCGCCTCGTCCGCGCCTCGATTGGTCCTGTAGACGAGCTGCAGGTAGAGCCGCCCACCGCCGATGGAGGCGATGGTCGCGTAGGAGACACCCGATCCGAACTTGTCGCGGTATAGCCCCATCACGGTCCCGAGCGCGCTCACCAGCCCGACGCGCGGGCCCGAAGGCCGCCTGAAGGGCGCCTGGCAGGACTTGCTGCGCTGCACGCCGGTGAAGCTCACGGTGAGCGACGCGCGGTCCCGGGACCGCGCGAAGTTGCCCTGCACGAAGCGGTGGACGTAGCGGGGGCATGCCTTGGTGTGGAACACCTGGTAGACGGCGTCGATCGGAGCGAGCCCGAAGGGCGCGGGCGCCACCTTGAAGTTGGCGAGCACGCCTGGGGCCGGCACCGCGGAGAAGTGCGCCTTCTTCGCGGCGCGCTTCCAGTCCTGCTGGTACGGAACGGCAGCTGCTGCGGACTCGGCCGCGAGGAGGCAGACGAGAACGAGCGCGGCGGCGCAGAGCGCGGGCCTCATGCGCGGCAAAGCTAGCTGTCGAGCCCGGTGACCTTTCGAACGCGGTCGAGGGGTGGGCGGTTGGCGAGGGCGCTGTGGGTGCGCCGCTCGTTGTAGTGGCGCAGCCAGTGTGGCAGTGAGGCCCGACGGGCG
>JBLNDU010000037.1:0-4891 GCA_050261935.1 Nocardioidaceae bacterium
CGTGGCGCCCGCGTGGGCTGTCGCGCCCGTCGTGCCCCCGCTCCCAGCAGCTGGGCCGGGCTCCTCGGGGCCCGAAGGACGCTCGGCGTCGTGGGCGCCGCCGGCCGGCTCGGGCGGCGCCGGCGCGGCTGCCGGCGCCGGAGCGCGTCGCCCGGTCAGCAGCACCACCGCGACGGCCACCGCCGCGGCCACGAGCGCTGCAAGAACGAATTCCATTTCGGTGTCTCCTCGATCCGGCGCGTGCAACCGTCGCTCTGTCGTCGCTAGAGCGGTGCGGCTCGGGCGCCGCGAGACACCAGGGGTGCTGTCACGAGTGGCGCGCCACCGTGGCGCGCGCGGGCTGCGTCAGGGACGCCTTCGAAGGCTCCTCTCGAGTCCGCCCACCCGTGCGTGTCGTCTTCCTGTTCTCACCGTTTCAGCGCGTTTGCGCAACTTCGTCGCATGTTCGTCGAACGAGATGGCGGAAAACAAGCGAAATAGCTGGTCTTTCGTCTCACGGCGGCCGAGCCGGCCGCTGCCGCGGAGGGTAACTACCGTCCGGCGCGGCGGCAAGCCGCGGCCCCGTGGGCGACGGAGGCGTCCGGGCCGCGGAGGGCGGCAGGCGCCGGGGCCGCTGCGAAGGCGTGAGGCGCCGGGCGCGGCGGAGGCGTCACGCCGCCCGGCCGGTCGGACCTCCTGCGCGCTCGTGCTCGCGCACCGCGTCGTAGGCCACCTCGGGGTCGTAGCCCCGCCGCACCAGCAGGCTCCAGGCCCGGCCGCGCTCGCGGGCATCGCGCGGCGGCGCAGCCAACCGGCGCGCCAGCAGCTCGACCGCGGCGTGGATCTCGTCCGCCCGGCGGCGCGTGGCGAGCGCCGCCTCGACCAGGGCCGGCTCGACTCCGCGCCGGCGCAGGTCGCGCTCGATCCGCTCGCAGCCCCAGCTGTCGAGCCGGCGGCGGTCGTCGGCGAAGCGGCGCGCATAGCCGGCGTCGTCGAGGTAGCCCGTCGAGACCAGCTCCTCGACCGCCGAGTCGATCGAGGCCGGGCCGACGCGCTTGCGCTCGAGGTAGGCCCGAAGCTCGGCCACCGTCCGCTCGCGCCGGGCGATCGCCCCGTAGGCGAGCTCGACCGCCCGCTGGCGCTCGTGCTGGACCGGCACCTGGGCGTCGAGCGCCACGGGGCGCAGCCCACCCGTGGGGCCGCCGGCCACTATGCGGCGCGCTCCTCGGGCGCGGCGCCGTCCTTGGGTGCCGTGTCCGCCCTGCCCTCGGGTGCGGCGCCCGTCCCATCGGCGGTGGCGTCCTCCGCCGCCACCGCGGTCAGCAGCGCCGCGGTGGGCTCGGCGCCGACGGCCTCGTAGACCCGGCGCTCGATCTCGGCGGTCACCTCGGGGTGCTCGCGCAGGTAGGCCTTGACGTTGTTGCGCCCCTGCCCGAGCCGCTCGTCGCCGTAGGAGAAGAACGAGCCCGACTTCTGGACGATGTCGTGCTCGAGACCGAGGTCGAGGATGCAGCCCTCGGAGGAGATGCCCTGGCCGTACTCGATGTCGAACTCGGACTGGCGAAACGGCGCCGCGACCTTGTTCTTGACGACCTTGACACGGACCCGGTTGCCAATCGCCTCGGTGCCCTCCTTGAGCGTCTCGATGCGGCGGATGTCGAGTCGCTGGGATGCGTAGAACTTGAGCGCGCGGCCGCCGGGCTGGGTCTCTGGCGAGTTGTGCACGACTACTCCGCCAGCTAGGTAGGTGTGGTTCCCCTCGATCTGGAGGTCGAAGCGGTCTCCCTTTCGGGACGTTCCGCGCTTCGGGTACTTACGGACCACCTTCATCGGCACGGCCACCAGGCGGGTGCGCGACTGAAGCCGCGTTCCGTTGAGGTGGGCGTCGCTCGTGTCGGGGTGCCACGCGAAGCGCCCGCGGAAGTCAGGATGCAACTTGTAGTCGAGCGACGGGTGGACGTAGGGCGCGATTCCCTCGTGTAGCTGCCGCGTCCGGTCGCCGCTGAAGAGCAGCTCCCGGTCCCGCACGGTCGGGCGCCCCATGCCGAGCTCTTCGCAGCGGGCCGCCAAACGCTCCTTGTCTCCCCGGTTGAGTGCCTTGCAGTAGATGACCGCCTTGCCGTGCCCCCAGCGCTCATAGTGCCCTGAGAAGCTGCCGTCGTCGCAGTACCACGCAGCGATCGCGCGCGCGTCGAGTTGCTCGATCAGCTCATCGCTGACGGTTCGACCGCCCCCCTTGGCGTAGGCGGCCTCGTGCAGCCAGGCGAGCTGGTGCATCGGAATCGTGTCGAATCCAACGCCGTTGCCTGTCCTTCCGATTCGGTTGGCGAAGGGAGCCAACATGTCGTGCTTCCACTCGCAGTAGGCCCGCTGTCGCTCGCCGTGGCCTACGCGAAACTGCGCGTTGTGGGAGGACTGGAATCGAAGTGAGCCATCGCCCAGCAGGCTGCCGAGGATGAGCTTGAGCTGGTCTTCGCGCAGGTCGTAGTGCTTGACCGCCGTGACCACCTCGTCGCCCACATCGATCTCCGCCGCCTCACGCTCGCCCTCGGGCGTGAAGACGAGATGGTTCGGGGTGCAGCCAAACCAGTGCAGGCCCGAGGGGCGCGCGCCGGCGACCTCGAACTGGAGCCAGTCGTCGGTCTCGCCGTTGTTGTAGTACTCGGTGATCCGCTTCGGCGAGATCTCGCCGGTGTCGGGGTCCATCGACATGACCTCGACCGGCATGCGCTGATTGACGATCTTCCCGATCCTCTCGCTGCTCCCGTCCGCAAGCACGACTCGGGTGTCATACGAAAGACAACCGAACATCACCCCGACCTTCTCGCGGATCTGGTTCGTGAAGACGCAGAGCGTGTTGGCGCGGTTAAGGTTGCCGGCCAGCTTGCGCATCGCCTGGCTCATCATCCGCGCCTGGACGCCGACGGTCTGGTCCCCCATCGCGCCCTCGAGCTCGGCCTTGGGGGTGAGCGCCGCGACCGAGTCGATCGCGACCACGTCGACCGCCCCCGAGCGGATCAGCAGGTCGGCGATCTCGAGCGCCTGCTCGCCGTGGTCGGGCTGCGAGACGAGGAGCTCGTCGATGTCGACCCCGATGCGCTTGGCGTAGGCCGGGTCCATCGCGTGCTCGGCGTCGATGAACGCGCAGATCCCGCCCATGCGCTGCGCGTTCGCGAGCACGTGGTAGAGCAGCGTCGTCTTGCCGGACGACTCCGGGCCGAAGATCTCGACGATGCGCCCGCGTGGAACCCCGCCGACGCCGAGCGCGAGGTCGAGCGAGAGCGCGCCGGTCGGGATCGTGGCCACGCGCACCGCGGCGGCCTCGTCGCCCATCTTCATGATCGACCCCTGCCCGAACTGGCGCTCGATCTGGCCGATCGCGCCCTTCAGCGCGGCCTCGCGCGCCCTGGCCGCCCTCTCCTGATCCTTCTCCATGGCGAACTGACTCCTCAAGCTGTGTGGAACCGCAGGCTAGGTCGCGGATCGGACGCCATGGGCGCGTTTGCGTAACGATTGCGCCACGGCGAGGCTACGGATGCCGCAGGACGGCGCTTTCATCCCCGCGGATCGAGGAGATGGACCACCAAGCCGGATTCGCGCACGCGAGGTGAGGGTCCACCGCATCCCGTTCTCGACCAACGTCGAGCGGGTCGCGCTGGCCTGCGCGTTCAAGGGCTTGGAGGTGGAGTGGGTCGATCATGACCCCGGCGACCGCTCGGCGATCCGCGCGCTGTCGGGCCAAGACCTCGTACCGGTCGCCGAGACCCCGGACGGGGTGGTCGCCGACTCGCGCGCGATCTTGCGCCGGCTCGAGGACATGCGCCCGGACCCGCCGCTCTGGCCGCGCGCCGCGCGCGACCGCGCCGCCGCGGACACGTTCCTCGAGTGGTTCGACGAGGTCTGGAAGCGCCCGCCCAACGCGCTCGCGGCCGGCGACGACGACCCGCGCCACGCCGAGCGCCTGGCCGGCTGGCTGCGGCGCTTCGAGGACCGGCTCACCGGCGCCGACTTCCTGCTCGCCGACGAGGTGACCGTCGCCGACTTCGCCGTCTTCCCGTTCCTCAAGTACCCGGTGCTGGGGCTCGAGCCCGGCGACGAGGACCCGTTCCACCGCGTGCTGGTCGGGACGATGGCCGAGCCGGGCCCCAACGTCCGCCGCTGGGTGTGGCGGATCGACTCCTTTCCGCGCGGGTGAGTCATGTTCTTCCTTCGCGACGTCGACGGCCACACGCTGATGCTCGTTCAGCGCTAGGGCGCTCCTCCGCCAGTCCGCCGGTGGCCCTCGCGTGGCGGGAGGCGCGCCGCCCTCAGGCGCCGAGCCGGGTCCGAGCGAGCGCGTCGTAGCGCGCGCCCTGTGGCAGCAGGGTCGAGCGGTAGAGCGTCAGCTCGCTTGCGTCGAACGGCCGCGACGGCGGCGGCAGCTCGGGCAGCGGGGCGGCGACGGCGTCGCGCTTCACGCGCGCCAGCGTCAGGTGGGGCCAGAACGGACGGCGCTCGGGTCGGAAGAGGCGCGCCGCCTCGAGCGCGTCCGAGAGCGCCGCCTGAACCGCCGCCGCGCGGCGGTCCTCGTCGGCGAGGTCGAGCGCGAACAGGCGCGGGCGGCGGGGCGGCAGCGGCCGGACGCCCGTGGCCGTGAGGCGCGGCGCCGCCTGCGCCGCGACGGCCTCGAAGGACAGCCGGGCGATGCGGTCGGCGTCGTCCTCCCGCTGCCAGCCGAGGAAGACAAGCGTCACGTGCAGCGCCTCGGGGCGCACGGCGCGGAGCTCCGAGCGCCCTGCGACGAGCTCGTCGCGCCAGGCGACGAGCGCGGCGCGCGCCGCGGCGGGCAGGTCGAGCGCGAGGAACAGGCGCGCGCGGGCGCCGCCCGGCGCCGCCCGCCCGCGCTCAGAGCGGCGTGTCCTCAGCACGCAGG
>JBLNDU010000038.1:0-3143 GCA_050261935.1 Nocardioidaceae bacterium
CGGCGCGCCGGCCGCCGTCGCCGCGGGCCAGCCCGCGGCCGCCCGAGCCGGAGCCGGGGCCACCCTTCTCGGTCGCCGGCGCGCTCGCGTTCCTGAGGGTGGTGCGCGAGGGGCTCGACGCCGGGCTCGAGCTGCCGGAGGCGCTGGCGCGCGGCGTGACCGCGCTCCCGGCCCACGCGCGCGAGGCGGTGCGCCTCGTCGTCCGCCGGCTCGAGGGCGACTACCCGGAGGACGAGTGGGGCTTCGACGAGGAGTTCACTGAGCTCGTCTACCCGTTCTTCGAGCTCCTCTACGAGCGCTGGTGGCGCGTCCGGACGAGCGGCGTCCGGCACGTGCCGGCGCACGGGCGGGCGCTCCTGGCGGCCAACCACGCCGGCATCCTCCCCTGGGACGCGACGATGATCGCCGTCGCCGTCCTCCGCGAGCACCCGCTCCCACGCCACGCCCGCTTCCTGGCGCTGAGCTGGGCCTTCGAGCTGCCCTGGTTCTCGATCGGGGTGCGCAAGGTCGGCGGCGTGCTCGCCTCGCCCTACAACGCCGTGCGCCTGCTCGAGCAGGACCATCTGGTGGCCGTCTTCCCCGAGGGCGTCAAGGGCGTCGGCAAGCCGTTCCGCGAGCGCTACAGGCTGCGGCGCTTCGGGCGCGGGGGGTTCGTGGAGATCGCGCTCCGCACGGGCGCGCCGATCGTGCCGGTGGCGGTCGTGGGGAGCGAGGAGATCTACCCGAAGATCGCGGAGGCGCCGCTGCTCGCGCGCCTGACCGGGGCGCCGTTCTTCCCGCTCACGCCCACCTTCCCCTGGCTCGGGCCGCTCGGGGTGGTGCCGCTTCCGTCGAAGTGGCGGATCGAGTTCTGCCCGCCGATCGCCACCGCGGGCTACGGGCCCGAGGCCGCGACCGACCGCGCGCTCGTGTTCGAGCTCTCCGAGCAGGTGCGGGAGACGATCCAGGCCAAGCTGCACGAGAACCTCGCGAAGCGCGGGTCGGCCTTCGCCTGAGCCCGGCGCCGCGGCGGGCCGCCGCCCTTGACACGCGCCGGCGCGGGCGTGACACTCCGAGCAGATTTGAGGCGGAGGTCGCAGCGGGGTGAGCTCCACCCCCAGGCGCCTCGCGGCGCCGGCGGCCTATGCAGCGGGCCTTGTCGCCCGCGCGCAGCGGCGGAGTCGGACCGGCTCCGCCGTTGTAGCGTCAGGACACGGTGAACGGCGAGCCGGTCACGCTCAAGCAGGCCGCCGAGGAAGCCGGCGTCACGGCCCCGACGCTCAGGCGCTGGGTCGAGCGGGGGCTGATACCGGGCGTCACGGTGCGCAACTGCTCGCGCTGGTCGGCCCCCGCCGTCGCGCACGCGCGCCTGATCGCCCGCCTGCGCGATCGCGGCCACAGCCTGGAGCACATCAGGCGGGCGAGCCGCGAGGGACGGCTCGCCTACGGCTTCGTCGAGGATCTCTTCCCGAGCCCGCGGGACCGACACGCGCTCGCCGACGTCGCCGAGGCCACCGAGCTCGAGCCGGCCCTGATCGAGCGCGTCTGGTCGGCGATCGGCCTCCCGCCGCAGGCCCTCGAGCAGCTCACGGACGAGGACGTGCAGGCGCTGCGCTACATCGCCTCCATCCTCGACTCGGGCTTCCCGCTCGTCGCGTTCCTGCAGGTCTCGCGGGTCTACGGGCAGGCGCTCGCCCAGATCGCCGACGCCGAGGTGCGGCTGTTCCACATCTACGTGCACGAGCCGCTCATCCGCGACGGCGTCCCGGGCCTGCGCATGGCCGAGCAGATGGAGCACCTCGCGCGCGACCTGCTGCCGCTCTCCTCGCCGCTGATGGACTACGTGCACCAGCGCTTCCTCCAGCACTTCATCGAGCAGGACGTGGTCGGCCACATGGAGCTCGAGTTCGAGGACGAGCTCGACCCCGGGCGGGTGCGGGTCGCGATCGCCTTCGCCGACCTCGCCGGCTACACGCGCTTCACCGAGGAGGAGGGCGAGGCGGAGGCGCTGTCGTTCATCGAGCGCTTCATCGAGTCGGCGGTCGCGACGCTGCCCGAGGGGGCGCGCCTCGTGAAGACGATCGGCGACGAGGCGATGATCGTCGGGCAGGACGTGACGGCGCTCGTCGAGTGGGCGGTCGACTTCCAGCGGCTGTTCTCGGAGCGGCCGGAGCCGCGCATCGCGATCCACGCGGGGGCCACGGTCTACCGCGACGGCGACTACTTCGGGCGCGCGGTGAACCTGGCCTCGCGCGTCGTCGCGCGCGCCCGCGGCGGCGAGGTGCTCGTCACGCAGCCGGTGGTGGAGGCGGTGCGGGCGCCGCAGCTCGAGTTCGAGGAGATCGGGCAGGTCAGGCTCAAGGGCTTCAGCGGGCCGACCCGGCTGTGTCGGGTGTCGGCACGGGCGTGAGCGCGGAGCGACCGCTCGAGGCGGCGCGCGCCAGCCGGCTCATCGGGGAGGGGCTGCCGCTGCTCGCCCTGCTCTCGGGCGGCGCCGACTCCGTCTGCCTGCTCGACGTCTGCCTGCGGCTCGAGGCCGACCTCTCGGCGCTCCACGTGAACTACGGCCTGCGCGAGGGGGCCGACGCCGACGAGGCGCACTGCCGCGCCCTCTGCGAGCGGCTCGAGGTGCCGCTCGCGGTCGAGCGCGTGCGGCTGGCGGCGGGCGGCAACCTGCAGGAGCGCGCCCGCGAGGCGCGCTACGCGCTCGCGGAGCGCCACGCGATCGGGGACTTCGCCGCCGCCCACACCGCGAGCGACCAGGCGGAGACGGTGCTCTACCGCCTCGCCGCGTCGCCGGGCAGGCGCGCGCTGCTGGGCATGGAGCCGCGCCGCGGCCGCCTGGTGCGTCCGCTGCTCGGGGTCACGCGCGCGGAGACGCGCGCCTACTGCGAGGCGCGCGGGCTGCGCTGGCGCGAGGACCCCTCGAACGAGGATCCCCGCTTCGCGCGCGCGCGGGTACGCCACGGGTTGCTCGAGGCGCTCCGAGAGGTCGCCCCGGCGGCCGAGCGCAACGTCGCCGAGACCGCCCTCCTCCTGCGCGACGAGGCGGAGCTGCTCGAACGAGCGGTCGACGAGGCGCTGGCCGCGCTCGGGGGCGGTCCCGCCGTCTCGCTCGCGGAGCTGCGCCCCCTGCCGCTGGCGCTGGCGCGGCTCGTGCTCCG
>JBLNDU010000039.1:0-3766 GCA_050261935.1 Nocardioidaceae bacterium
GGGCGTGCACGAGCTCCTCGGCCATGCGGTCGAGCAGCGCGCGGCCCTCCTCGGCGGAGGCGCCCGTGGGGTCTCCCAGGACGCCGTTCGCCGACACGCCGCGCACCGTGCGGCGCCGGATCTCGTCGATCAGTGCCGGCAGCGGCTCGACGTTGCCGGCCTCGGCGCGCTCCGTCCGCACGTGCTGCGGCGCGAGCGCCAGCACGAGCGACGTCTCGGCGCGTCCCGCGTGCGCGTCGTCGTCGCGCAGGCGCGGCGACCAGGCCAGCACGCGCCGCCCCTCGCGGACGAGACGGCGCTCGGCGCGAAGCAGCGGCTCGGCGTTGCCCCCGTGCCCGGAGACGAGCACGACCGCCTCGGCCCAAGGCGCGGACGAGCGCACCAGCTCGACGACCAGAAGCTCGATTGCCTCCTGCCCGATCGAGAGCGTCCCCGGGAAGCCCTCGTGCTCGCCGCTCGAGCCGTAGGGCAGTGGCGGCGCGACGAGCGCGTCAGGCCTGGCCGCCGCCAGCCGCTCCGCGAGCGCGAGCGCGACGCGCGTGTCGGTGTCGAGCGGGAGGTGCGGGCCGTGCTGCTCCGTGGCGCCGAGCGGCACGGCGAGCAGGCGCTGCCGGCGGCGCTCCAGCTCGGGCCACGTGCGGGCGCCGAGCAGGCCGGAGCTCACTCCAGATAGCCCCAGTTGCGCAGCGCGTCGATCAGCTGCTCGGCGCCGTCGGCCGGCTCCACGCGCACCACCTGACGCGTGCCGCGCTCGGACAGCGCCCCCGTGAGCTGCCGAATCCGCTCGCGGGCGGGCAGGCTCGGGTCCGGCGGCTCGAGCGCGCGGGCGCGGGGCCGGAACGGCCGCAGGACGTGCGCGTGCCCGTCGCCCGCGGGGGTGGGCGGATCGCAGCGCGGCACCTCGGTGCGCCCGGCGGCCAGGGCGGAGCTGAGCGACGCCCGCCGCAGGCGCGCCGTCCCGCCCTCGACCGAGAGCACGGCGGGGGCACGCACGCGGACGCGCTCCCGGCGGCCGCCGTCGAGCCGCCGGTGAGCCCGCACCACGCCCTGCTCCTCCGCCTGGAGCCTGATGAGGCCGAGCGCCTGCGCCGCGTCGAGCTCGGCCGCGAGCAGCGCGGGCACGGAGCCCGAGCCGCGGTCGAGGCTGTAGTCGCCGCAGAGCGCGACGTCGACGTCGTGGAAGACGAGCGCCAGGCTCGTGGCCGCCTCCACGCTCGACGCGCCGTCGGGGAGCTCGCAGCGGATCGCGTGGGCCGCGCCGACGGCGAGCGCCATCCGGAGCATGGGCTCCGCGGCCGGCGGGCCGGCGCAGGCCGCCAGCACCTCTCCCCCCCACTCCTCGGCCAGCCTCAGTCCCCACTCGAGCGCCGCGCGGTCGGACTCGGACGCCCCCATGAAGCGCTCGTCGAGCGTCACGACCCCGGAGAGCGGGTCGATCTCGGGGCGCAGCGACTGCCACTTGAGGGCGACGCCTATGCGCACGGGCCCGGTGGGGCTCACGAGAGGCGGAACACCACCCCGTGACCGCCCTCCGGGTAGTTCCAGGTGATCGCTCCCTCGCGGTTGCAGACCAAGTAGCAGGTGCCGCACTCGAAGCACTGCTCGTAGTTGAAGAGCACGCCGCCGTCGGCGCGCGGGACGAACAGGTTGGCGGGACAGGCGTGCACGCAGTCGCGCGTGCTGCACTCGCGGCAGACCTCGTTGTCGACCACGATGTGAGCCTCCGGCGCGACCCGGAAGTGGACGCTCGCGATGCGGTCCTCGAAGGCGAGGTCGGGCAGCGGCTTGGGCTTCATCCGTAGGTCCTCGCGGCGATGTAGGCGTCGCGGGCGAGGTCCCGCAGGCGCACGCCGGCGCGCCGCATCTCGCTGCGGCCGAGCGGGATCAGGCCGCGCTTCGGAGCGGGGTTCTGGACGGTGAAGATCCGCTCGGCTAGGCCGCAGACGAGCTGCGGATAGGTGGCGTGGGTGCGCTCCGCGAGCAGGATCTCGGGGGCGCGGCGGTACTTGCGGTGGTCCTTCAGCACGAAGCTGCGCTCGAGCCGGCGCCGGTAGCCGGCCAGCCCCTCCACCGAGGTGTCGCCCTTGCGCAGCGCGTCCACGCAGGCTGCGGCGGCCATCGCCCCCGAGCCGATCGCGAAGTTCACGCCCTCGAGGTAGAGGCCCGCGGCGAGCGTCATGGCGGCGGCGTCGCCGGCCACCAGCATCCCGTCGGTGGCGAGCTCGGGCATCATCTGGAAGCCGCCCTCCGGCACCAGGTGGCCCGAGTACTCGAGCAGCTCGCCGCCGGCCACGAGCGGCTCCACCGCGGGGTGGCGCTTCAGGTCGCCGATCACCTCCTCGGGCCGCCGCCGGCTCGCCGCGAGCCCGTCGAGCGACAGCACGACGCCGACGGCGACGCTGTCGAGGTTGGTGTAGATGAAGCCGCCGCCCGGCACGCCACCGGTGCCGCCCACGATCTCGATCGCCACGCCGTGCATGCCGGTGACGCCGAAGCGCGACTCGATCTGGCTGCGAGGCAGGCGGAGCACCTCCTTCGCGCCGAGCGTGAAGTGTGACGAGTCCGAGCCGTGGGGGTAGAGGCCGGCCTCCTTGGCGAGGAACGACATCACGCCGTCGGCGGCGATCACCACGTCGGCCTCGAGGTCCCCATCGGGCCGGTCGGTCCGCACGCCGCGCACACGGCCGTCGCCGTCCCGGAGGAGCCCGGTGGCGGTCGTCGACGTCACGAGCGCGGCCCCGGCGTGCCGGGCGAGCTGCGCGAGCCAGCGGTCGAAGTCGGGGCGCAGCGCCGTGGCGCCGTTGTAGGGCGGGCTCCCCCAGGCGTCCGAGTGCACGTCGAGCCTGATCGCCTGCGTGTCGGTCATGACCATCGTCCCGCGCCGAGTGACCCAGCGCTGGACGGGCGCCTGCTCCCACCAGTTCGGCACGAGGCCGTCGAGGATGCGCCCGTACACGACGCCGCCGTACATGTTCTTGGAGCCCGGGTACGGACCGCGCTCGAGCAGGCACACCGAGCGGCCCGCGCGGGCGAGCACGAGCGCCGCGCTCGCCCCGGCGGGACCGGCGCCCGCCACGACGACGTCGAAGCGCTCAGGCATGGGCCGGCTCCTCCGGGGCGCCCTCGCGCAGCGCCTCGAGGCGCGCGCGCAGCTCGGCGATCAGGAGGCGCGCGTCGGAGATGATCGCGAGGTCGGCCATCTCCATCATGGGACAGCCCTGATCGAGGTTGACCGACACGATGTGGCGTGGCTGGCCGAGGCCGGCCGTGTGCTGCACGGCGCCGGAGATGCCGAAGGCGACGTACAGGTCCGGGTCGATCGCCACGCCGGTGGTGCCGATCTGGCGCTCGAACGGCGCCCAACCCTCGTCGGTGGCCACGCGCGTGGCGCCGAGCGAGGCGCCCACGAGCTGGCACACCGCCGCCAGGTGCTCGAACGAGTCCGGGCCGCCGAGGCCCTGGCCGCCGGCGAGCACGCGCGGCGCCTCAGCGAGGTCGATCGCCGCCGGGTCGGCGGCCACCAGCTCGAGCGTCTCGGGGTCGCGCGCCGCCCCGAGCTCGAGCGGGGCGCTCTCGACCTGCGGCGGCTCGCTCGGCAGCTCGGCGGCCCGTACGCCGCGCACGCCCGGCTGAAGCGTGGCTACGACCGGCTCCACGATCCGGACGTCCTCCATGGCGAGGCCGCCGTAGCGGATGAGCATTGCGCGGTCCTCGTATACGGCCGTGGCGGCGGCCAGCACCGGCCGACCGAGCGCGAGGGCGAGCC
>JBLNDU010000040.1:0-6593 GCA_050261935.1 Nocardioidaceae bacterium
CCTCGCCGGAGAGGTCGCCTATTCCCAGGCGCCTGACCAGCCTGCCCGTGCCCCCGGGGCGGCGGGCCGGGCCGCGCTCGCCCGCCGCGCCGGCGAGACGGCGACCGGCCGGGCTGACGGCGCTCGAGCCGGCCGCGCCTGGGGCGCGGAAGGCGGTGGGGGCGCGCCGCCGGACGTCCCACACTCGGAGTGGCCGCGGCTCGCGCACGCCGGCCTCGGCCGCAGCCACCAGCCTCCCGTCCGGTGAGAATGCCACTGCCTGGGAGTAGGCGCGCATCCCTCTGAGCTCGCCTGCGGGCGCCAGCGTCCGCGCGTTCCAGAGCCTCAGGCGCCCGCCTTCGCCGGTGACCGCGAGCAGGCGCCCGTCGGGGCTGAAGTCGACCGAGGCGGCGTTCCCATCGATCGCACGCAGGCTGGCCCGCCGCCGCAGCGTGCGGGTGTCCACCAGGTCGACCTCACCGTCGCTGTGGGTCAGGGCGAGCGTCTGCCCGTCCGGGCTCACCGCGATTCCGCGGGGCGTCTGGAAGACGTCGAAGCGCCGCCCGACTGTGAAGCGGCCGTCGAGCCGCCGGTCGCCCGCGAGGTCCCAGAGGATCGCGCGCGTGTCGGTGGCGGCGGTGATCATCGTGCGTCCGTCCCCCGACAGGTCAAGGCCCTGGACCTCGCCGCTGTGGCCTGCGAAGCGCTGCGCGACGGTCCCGCGCTCGACGTCCCAGGCGATCACGTCCCCGTCCTGGCCCGTCGTCACGAGCGTCCGAGCATCGGGCGTGAAGCGCATCCGGATGACGGCGCCGTCGTGACCGCCGCGCAGGCGCCGGACGGCGCCCGACCGGAGCTCGAGCAGCCGCACGCCTCCGCGCTGCGAGCCGAGCGCGAACAGCCGCCCGTCCGGACTGACGACGCCGGCTATGTCGCCGACCGGGACGGAGCGCAGGACGCGCAGGCGCGCCGGATCGACCTCCCACGTCCGGTTGTCGCCCGCGCTCGTGACGAACAGCCGCTCGCGTTCGCCGGGCTGCGACGCGTATAACGCGGACGAGTGGCGGCCGAGCCGGAGGCGGCCCTTGACCGCGCCGGTCCCCGGATCGACCCGATACAGCACGGAGGCGGGGCCGTCGGGCGAGGCGCCGTGAACGTTCAGCACCAACAGATCACGGCGGCGCCGGGGGAAGGCGACGTCCGCGTACACGAACGGGGCCGGTTCGCGGAACGCGGGCAGCTCCACGCGCAGCCTGCGCTCGCCGCTGCGCGGCTCGATCAGGTCGACCAGGCCGCTCGCGGTGTCGCGCGGGTTCATCGAGCTGACCGCCAACGTCTCGCCGTCGGGCGAGAACCGGACGTTCTGGATCAGTCCGGCGAGGAAGCGGTAGGGCCTGCCGAACGGCCGCCGGGTGGCTGCGTCGTAGACCGTCGCGACGCCGCTCTCTGCGCCGAGCGCCATCAGCCGCCCGTCCGGGCTGAGCGCCGCGCCGTACAGCGGCCAGCCGTAGTCGACCACTCCGAGCGCGGCCGGATTGCGGAGCAGCACCGACAGCAGGTTGCTGCGCGTTGCGGTGGAGTCGTCGAGGTCCACCGCTGCGCGGGCCAGCAGCAGCGCCCGGTCCAGGCGGCCCTCGCCGCGCGCCTCGGCTCCGAGCCGCTGAGCGTCCGCCGCCAGCGCGGCGTCGCGGGCCTCGCCGCGCTGCCCCAGCGCCACGACGCCGGCCACGACCGCCAGCGCGAGCAGGGCGGCGAGCCCGGCCAGCGAGGCGCGCAGGCGGCGGTTCTCGCGCCGCTGGCGCTCGGCCTCGCGCTCCGCCTCGGCGCGGCTCGCGTCGAGGAACTCGCGCTCGAGCTCGTTGAGGTCGCCCTCGTGGCCGCCGACCCAGTCGAGCGTCGACGCCAGTCGGGCGCCGCGGTAGAGCTCGCCCGGCTCGCGCCCGGCGGCTTCCCAATCGCGCGCTGCGTGGATCAGGTGCTGGTGGAGCCGGCGTCCCTCGACGTCCTCCTCGAGCCACTCCCGCAGGCGCGGCCAGGCCTGGAGGAGCGCCTCGTGAGCGACCTCGAGCGTCCCCTCGTCGGCCGTCACCAGTCGGCTCTCCGTGAGCGCGGCGAGCGCGGACGTGGTGTGCTCGTCGCGCTCCCGGTCGAGCTCGTCGAGCGGCACGCGACGGCGGACGAAGGTGGCCTCCTCCTCTCCCGCGTGGGCGAGCCGCAGGAGGATCCGCCTCGCCGCCACGCGCTCCGGCTCGCTCAGGCGCGCGTATGTCCGCTCGGCCAGGCGCCCTACGGCGCCGTGCACGCCGCCGGTGCGCTCGTAGCCGTCGCGGCGCATCACGCGGCCCTCGCGCTCGCGCCACTGCTCGAGCAGGGCGGTCGACAGCAGGGGCAGGCCACCCGGCTCGTCCAGCACGTCGCCGATGAGCGCGTCGGTCAGCGATGGCTCCACGCGAAGCCCCACGCGGCGCGCGGGCTCCTCGATCGCCCTGCGCAGCTCGTCGTGTCGCATCGGTCCGACGAGCACCTGGTTCGCTGCGACGAGCCGCGCCAGCCGATCGTGCGCGGCGCAGCGCCCGTAGAAGTCGGCCCGCATCGCCAGCACCAGCTGGACGGGCCGGTCGCGGTCCTCGGCCAGCGCCACGAGCGCGTCCAGGAAGCCCGTCCGCTCGCGCTCGTCGCGGCAGGCCGTGAACACCTCCTCGAACTGGTCGACGACCAGCAGCGCCCGCGGGCTGCCCTGGGGAAGCGTCCGTGAGAGCTCGGCCAGCGGGTGCGCGCCGGGGCGCATCAGCCGCTGCGGCCAGCCCTCGGAGCCCGGCAGCACGCCGCTCGCGAGCGCGGGCAGCAGACCGGCTCGGACCGCCGATGACTTCCCGCTCCCCGACGGTCCGACGACGGCGAGTACGGGCGAGCCGACGAGGCGGGCCACCAGCTCCGCGACGAGCCGCTCGCGACCGAAGAAGTACTCCGCATGGGCGCCGTCGAAGGTGGCGAGGCCGAGGAAGGGGCAGACCGCGGGCAGCGGCGCGCCCTCCTCCTCTCCTCCGAAGAGCCGGCCGCGCTCGTCGACCGTCTGAAGGGCGAGCAGGTCGCCGGAGAGGTCGGCCTCGGCGGCACGCAGCTCCTCGCGCTCGGTGGCGGCGCGGCGGCGCTCGCGCCGGCCAGGCGCGCGGCCCGCGCTCGTGCCCACTCGGCCGCAGCGCGGTGCGCCTCGAGCGGGACGCCACGGCTCTGCTCGGCGAGCCTCGGGGTGGGGAGGGACTCGCCCTCGGCAGGCGCGTACAGGCGGGCGATCTCCGCCACGGCCTCGTGACCGAGCGGAGCCAGCTCGAGCTGCCGCAGCGGCAGTCCCGCGAGCGGCGCGGGCCGTACGGCTCCCGCGCACAGCACGAGGACCAGTAGCCGCCGGCCCGCCTCGCCACCGATCGCGGCGACGCGATCGAGTAGCTCGCGGCCGGCGACGTCGGCGTCGTCCACGACGAGCAGCGCCGGCCGTTCGCTCCGCTCCGCGCGGCGAAGGGCGGTGACCGCGTCGTCCGGAGCGGTATCCGCGCCCGTGTAGAAGACGGCCATTTGCCGACGCAGGGCCTCGCGCGCCAGCTCGGCCGCCAGGCGGGTCTTCCCGATCCCATGCGGACCCGAGACGAGCACCACTCCGCCGCCCCCCTCGCCGAGCAGCGCGGTCAACTCGGCGAGCTCTCGGTCGCGGCCCGCGAGCAGCGGGGAGCCGCGCTCGAGCGCCGCCGGGAGCTGCGCCGCAGCGGGAGGAGCAGCGAGCGCGGGGTCCTGCGCCAGGATCGCCTCCTGCAACGCGCGCAGCTCGGCGCCCGGCTCGACGCCGATCTCCTCGACCAGCGTCGCCCGCGCCGTGCGGTAGGCCTCGAGCGCCTCCGCCTGCCGGCCGCAGCGGTACAGGGCCAGCATCAGCTGGCCGTGCAGGCGCTCGCGAAGCGGCTGCGCCGCGACGGCGGCCTCGAGCTCCGCGACCAGATCCGCATGCCGGCCGAGCGCCAGCTCCGCCTCGACGCGCGCCTCGAACGCGGCCCAGCGCCGCTCCTCCAGGCGGGCGATCTCGGTCTGCGCGAACGGCTCGTAGGCGAGGTCGGAGAGCGGCGGGCCACGCCAGAGCTCGAGCGCCTGCCGCAACGTCTCGGCCGCGCTCTCCGGGTCGGCTCTCAGCGCGGCACGGCCCCACGCGACGAGCTCCTCGAAGCGGTCGACGTCCCGCTCGTGCGGGCCGACGTTGAGCCGATACGAGCTCCCGCGGGTCTCGAGCCGCCCGTCCCGGCCGAGCGCGCGGCGCAGGGCCGAGACCTGGTTGTGGACCATCCTGTGGGCGGTCGCCGGAGGCGACTCTCCCCACAGCTCCTCCACCAGCCGATCGCGCGCCACCAGCTCGTTGGCGCGCAGTAGCAGGAGCGCCAGCAGCGCGCGCTGCCGCCCCGTGCCGATCGTGATGTCGAGCCCGTCATCGCCGACGACCTCGAGCGAGCCAAGCAAGCGGAACTCCAAACCCGGGGCAACCGTAACGCCTGCCGACTCGCCGTGGGCGGCGTCGTGCGCCGCCCGGGTGTCGTGCGCAGCGGCGCCGGGGGCCGGGCGGACCTAGCGGCGGACCGCGCCGGCGAGCTCCTCGGCGGCGTGCAGGACGGCGCGGCGCGCGTCGTCCGGCTCGAGTACGACCGCGTCGCCCGCCTCCTTGAGGATCTCCCGGACGAGGTAGTCGTGCCCGGCGTAGGGCAGCTCCACGATCACCGAGCCGTCGCGCAGCTCGCCCACCACGCGCTTGTCCTCGCGCGCCCAGCGCGCCCGGTCCGGGGCGATCCACACGCGCGCCACGCGCGAGTCGGGCAGTTCGCCGGTGCGCGGCCAGCCGTGGATGTCCGGCTCGATCCCCGCGCGCCGGTCGAAGCTCTCGTCGAGCACGGTCGCGGACTTGATCCGGTCGAGGCGGAAGGAGCGGGGCTCGTCGCGGCTCGGGTCGAACGAGTGCACGTACCAGCCCTCCTGGCCGTTGATCAGCTTGTACGGCTCGATCGTGCGCTCCGTGAACTCGTCCTCGGCCTCCTTGTAGTACTCGATGCGCAGCAGCCGCTCGTCGGCGATCGCCCGGCTGACGACGCGCGCCACCTCCGAGTCGTCGCCCTTCGCCGTCGTGATCTGGAGGCCGTCCTCCGCGGGGTCGCTTCCGAGCGCCGCCACGATCCGCTCGCGCGCCGACGTGAGCGAGCCGTCGGGCAGGTGCTCGCCGATCAGGTCGATCGCGGCGACGAGCGCCTTCGCCTCGAGCGGCAGCAGCCGCGCGGGGCGCGCGAAGTTGTCGCCGTAGGGCTCCGGGTCGACCTCGATCTCGTCGCCGCGCACCTCGGCGTAGAGCACGTACGAGCCGCCGCCGAAGTTGACGACGTTCAGCACGTCGATGTCCTGGCGCAGCTCCTGCTCCGAGACGCCGATCGCCTGCCGGAGCTCGTCGACGCGCAGCTTGCGCGCCTCGCGCGCGGCGTCGATCAGCATGCGCGCGAGCGTGACGAGCCGCGCGAACCGCTCCGGCCTGATCGGGGACTCGCCGCGGCCGTTGTGGTCGCCTTCCTCTCGCGCCGGCGCCTTCCCCCGTTTGGCGGGGGCGAGCTCGAAGGGATCGCCGTGACGCTCGGCGACGAGGCGCGTGCGCGCGCCGGCCTCCTCGACCAGCTGAGGCGGGGAGAGGACGCGCGCGTGCTGGCCGAGCCCGAGCACCCAGGCCACGAGCTGGCGCGGGCTCGCGAACTCGGTCTCGAACACCACGCCGTCGCGGTCGTCCGCCTCCGTGACGGTTCCGGCGTGGCCGAAGTGACGGAGCGCGAGCCAGTCGATCCGCTTCGAGAGCCAGATGCGCGCCGTGCCGGCCGGGTCGCCGAGCTGCCAGTCGGCGCGCGTGGCGTACTCGCGCGGGTCGAAGTCGGACGGGCGCGCGAAGTCGTGCTCTGACTTCGACGCGTAGCCCACCTTGCCGCGGATGCGGGAGACGCGGAACACCCGCTCGGCGCCGCGCTCGTGGGAGTGACCGATGAGGTAGAACTGCCCGCCGCTGAAGAGCAGGTGGTAGGGGTCGACCTTGCGCGTCTCCTCGGCGTCGCGCCCGATCGTGTAGTAGTCGAACACGATCGTCTTGCGCCGAAAGATCGCGGTCTCGAGCTTCGACAGCCGCTGGGACAGCTCACGCCCGCCGGGGCTGGCCGTGACCGCGAGCGCGACCGAGCGCTGCTCGGGCGCGTCGAGCGGCGACGGCTTGCCCCACGAGAGCTGCTGGAGCGCGAGCCGAAGCGGCTCCGCGTAGGCGAACTCGCCGTCGAGCAGCGACAGCGACGTCCGCAGCGCCGCGAGCTCCTGGCTCGTGAACTCGATCGCGGGCAGGTAGAAGTTCTCGGGCGGCAGCGTGTAGGTCTCCGCCTCGTAGTAGCCCTCGGCCGGCTTGTCCACCTTGAGCTGGATGCCGAGCGACTCGAGCTCGGCGCGGTCGGCGTAGAAGCGCCGCGCGAAGGCCTCGTCGTTCATCTCGGAGTAGCCCTCGACGTCCTGCTTGATCTCGAGGGCGGACACCGGCCGGCGCTCCGCCATCAGGAACGAGATCAGCG
>JBLNDU010000041.1:0-6141 GCA_050261935.1 Nocardioidaceae bacterium
GCCTCGCTCAGGAGGCCGCCGCCGTTGCCGCGCAGGTCGAGCACGATCCCAGTCGCGCCCTCGCGCAGCGCCCGCTCGACCTCCTGGCGCAGGAAGCCGTGCGCGCCCGAGCTGAACGAGAGCAGCTTGATCACCGCGAGCTTCCGGCCGCCGCGCTCCACGATCTCGACCTGGGCGACCGGGACCTCGATCCGCCGCCGAGTGAGCGTGAGCCGGCGCGTGCGGCCCGTCGCCGGGTCGAGCAGCTCGAGCCGGACCCGAGTGCCGGGCCGGCCCTTGATGCGCGCGGTGGCGAGCTGGCTGTTGAGCCCGGCGATCGAGCGGCCGTTCACCGCCACGACGAGCTCTCCCCTGCGGATGCCGGCCCTGCGCGCCGGTGAGCCGTCGAACACGTTCAGCACCCGCAGGCCGCGCCGGTCCTGCTCGACCGTCATGCCCACGCCGTCGAACTCGCCCTCCACCGAGTCGCGAAACTGCCTCGCCTCCCTCGGGGTCAGGTAGTGCGAATAGGGATCGTCGAGCGCGGCCACCATCCCCTTGAGCGAGGCGTCCTCGAGCCGGTCCTCGTTCACGCGCCGGTAGAAGTTGTCCTCGATCGCGTCCGCCACCTCCGAGCGGAGCGCGCGGTCGTCGGACACGAAGGCGTCGCGCACCGGGCCCGGAAGGCCGCCCGGATGCCCGCCCAGCCAGAGGCCGACCGCGAGCGCGATCAGCGCGCAGGAGAGCGCGATCGAGGCGGTGCGGAGCATGGAGCAAAAGTAGCTTGGGCCGCTGCGCGAACGCTCCGCAGCGAGCCGTGGCCGCTCCGTTCCAAGCACGGATGTGGGAACCCGGCTCGGGCCATAGGGTCGATCTGTGCACCGCCCGGCGACAACCGCCGCCAGCACCCCGACCACCGGAGCCATCGAGCTCGAGCGCGTCGCGCGCCGCTACCAGCTCGGTGAGGTGACGGTCACCGCGCTCGAGCAGGTCGACCTTCACGTCGAGCCGGGCGAGTTCGTAGTCGTGCTGGGGCCGTCGGGCAGCGGCAAGACGACGCTGCTGAACATGATCGGGGCCCTCGACCTGCCGACCGAGGGGCGAATCCGCATCGCCGGCCGTGAGATCACGAACGCGTCCCGCGCCGAGCTGTTCCGCTTCCGACGCCACACCGTCAGCTTCATCTTCCAGACCTTCAACCTCTTCCCGGCCCTGAGCGCGGTCGAGAACGTCGAGTTCGGAGCCGACGTCGCGGGAAGGGATGCGCCCCGTGACGTGGCCGCCGAGGTGCTGGAGCGCGTCGGCCTCGCGCGCCGGCTGAACCACTTCCCGCACGAGCTCTCGGGCGGTGAGCAGCAGCGCGTGGCCATCGCCCGTGGCCTCGCCACCGGCAACCCGATCCTGCTGGCGGACGAGCCCACCGGCGAGCTCGACTTCCGCACCGGCGTGCAGATCCTCGAGCTGCTCCACGAGCAGACCCACGTGGCCGGGACCACTGTGATCGTCGTGACCCACAACCGGGAGATCTCACGTGTGGCGCACCGCGTGATCGAGCTGTCGAGCGGCCACGTGGTCTCGGACCGCGAGCCCCCCGGCGGGCCCGCGGCGATCGCAGAGCTCCAGTGGTGACGGCGTGAGCCGGGCGCGCTTCTGGCTGCGCTGGTCGCGGCGCGATCTCCGCAGCCGCTGGCTGCTCGTGCTCGCGATCGCGCTGGTGGTCGCGATCGGGACGGGCATGTTCACCGGCCTCGGCAGCCTCGAGAATTGGCGCAAGCGCTCGAACGATGAGAGCTTCGCGGCGCTGAACGCGCACGACCTGAAGGTGACGATCGCTGAGGGGAGCTTCGCCCGCGCCGGCGAGCTGCGAGGCGCGGCCACCTCGTTGCCGCCTCCGCTCCGGGTGAGGGACGCGCAGGAGCGGCTCGTCGTACCGACCCAGGTCGACGCTTCCCGGCCGGGCCGCGCGGTGCTCGTGCCTGGGCAGCTCGTGGGGGTCGACGTGACAGCGCGCGGCACGCCGATCGACGGGATCGCCGTCGAGCGCGGCCGCGGCCTACGATCGAGCGACGCGCGATCGCCGGTGGCGGTGGTCGAGTCGGGTTTCGCGGAGCGGGCCGGCCTTCCGACGCGCGCCAGCCTTCGGATTGCCGGTGGCGGCGAGCTGCGCGTCATCGGGCAGGGCACGTCGCCCGAGCACTTCCTCGTGACGCGGCCGGGGGGCGGGGAGTTCGGCGGGGCCGAGTCGCGCTACGCCGTGCTGTTCGTATCGCTGGGCGTCGCGGGGGCGGCCTCCGGCCGGCGCGGAGCGGTGAACGAGCTGCTCGTGACGCTCCCGCCGGGAGCGGACGCGGAAGCACTGGCCGCTCCCTTGGAGCGCGCGCTCGACCGGCGTCTGCCACAGCTCGGCGTGAGCGTCCAGACGCTCGCCGACGCGCCAGCGCACCGCGTTCTGTACAAGGACGCGGAAGGCGACCAGCGCATCTACGCGATCTTCTCCTGGCTCGTCCTCGCCGGCGCGGCGTTCGCCTGCTTCAACCTTGTGAGCCGCGTCGTCGAAGCGCAGCGCCGCGAGATCGGCGTGGGAATGGCGCTCGGCGTGACGCCCCGCGAGCTGGCGGTCCGGCCGCTGCTGCTAGGCGCGGAGATCGCGCTGCTCGGCGCGCTCGGCGGGCTCGGCCTCGGCCTTCTGGTCCGAGCGCCGCTGCGCGCCGCGCTCGAGGATCTGCTTCCGCTCCCGGTGATCGTCACGCCGTTCGAGACCGGCGTGTTCCTGCGGGGCGCGCTCGTCGGCTTCCTGGTGCCGCTGCTGGCCACGGCTCTGCCGGTCTGGCGAGCGGTGCGCGTGCAGCCGATCGAAGCGATCCGGGTCGGCTTCCGCTCCGCGAAGGGCGGCGGGCTCGCTCCGGTCCTGCGGCGCCTGAGGCTTCCCGGGAGGAGCCTCGGGCAGATGCCCGCCCGGAACCTGCTCCGCGCTCCGCGGCGAACGCTGATGACGGTCCTCGGCATCGCCGCGGTCGTCGCCGCGCTCGTGTCGATGCTCGGCCTGATCGACTCGTTCCTGCGCACGGTCGACCGCAGCGAGGCGGAGCTGGCCGGCGACATGCCGACGCGGGTGGAGGTGGGGCTCGACCGCTTCCGCCCGCGTGGCTCCGGCGAGATCGAGCGGATCGCCGCCGACCCGACCGTGGCGGCCGCGGAGCCCCGCATCGCGGTCCCGGCGCAGGTTCGCGCGGGCGGCGCCGGCTTCGACGTCAAACTGCAGCTCGTGGACTACCGAAGCGGGATGTGGCGTCCCACGATCAGCTCCGGGCGACCGGACCGGAGCGGCATCCTGCTGGCCGAGACGGCCGCCCGCGACCTCGACGTCGGCTTGGGCGACAGCGTCGTGCTCAGGCATCCGCGCCGCACGGGAGCGACCGCGTTCGAGACAGCCGAGACGCGCGTGCGCGTAGCCGGCCTCCATCCGGACCCGTTCCGCACGGCCGCCTACATGGACACGAGCCAGGCTCCGCTCCTCGGCCTCGTGGGCCTCACCAATCGCCTCCAGGTCCTCCCCGCGCCCGGGCGCTCCATCGACGACGTGCAGCGCGCGTTGTTCACCGATCCCGGCGTCGTGTCGGTGGAGGGCGTGACCGCCAACACACAGCTGATGGAGGAGCGGATGGACGACTTCCTCGGCGTGTTGCGCGTGATCGAGGCGTTCGTCCTCGTGCTCGCCCTGCTGATCGCGTTCAACTCCTCGAGCATCAACGCCGACGAGCGCGCCCGCGAGCACGCGACGTTGTTCGCCTTCGGCGTGACGGTGCCCGCGGCCACCCGGCTCGCCGTGATCGAAGCGCTGCTCATCGGAATCGTCGCGACCGCGCTCGGCGTCGCAGCGGGACTCGCCCTTACCGGCTGGGTCGTCGGCGCCGTCGTGCCCGAGACCTTCCCTGACGTCGGCGTCGTCGTCTCGCTGAGTGGGGGCTCCATGGCCACCGCGATCCTGCTCGGCACGGCCGCGGTGGCGGTCGCCCCGCTCTTCACCGCGCGTCGCCTGCGCCGGATGGACGTGCCCTCCACGCTGCGCGTGGTCGAGTAGGCGTTCCTCGTTCTACTCGGCGCCTACGCCGCCTTCATCCTGCAGGGGCCCGTGCTCATCGGGCTCGCTCCCGGCGCTGCGGCCGGTCGACGTCCCCGCCGAGCTCAAGGGCCTCACCGTGGCCTCCACCGGCGTCGTCGTCTCATTCGTGCTCGCGTGGCTGCTCGTCAGCCGCACGCGCCTCGGCCGCATCCTCTGAGCCGCGGCAGCGAAGCGTCCGCGGCACCGCCGCCCTGCGGCGCGCTCCACGCACTGCTGCGCGCCGACGGTCGACCTCGCACCGGGTAGCCTGCGCGCCGATGTCCGAGATCGCCGGCCGCACGCGCATCGGCCGCGGCCCGCACGGGGTGACGGTCGAGCCCGTTGTCGAGGGCGTCTGGCTCGTCCGCGGCGGCGTGCCGAGGAAGGTCTTCAACGTCTACCTCATCGAGGACGACGGCGGCGTGACGGTCTTCGACGCCGGCATCAAGGACATGGTGGCCGGCGTGCGCAAGGCGGCCGCGCGCTTCGGCGGCATCACGCGAGTCGTGCTCGGCCACGCGCACGAGGACCATCGCGGCGCCGCGGCAGAGCTGGGAGCGCCGGTCTGGTGCCACGAGGCCGAGCAACCTTACGCGGAGTCGGAGCTGCGGCCGATGACCGACTACTTCGACGTCTCGAAGCTCGAGAGGCGCTTGCCGCGCGCCCTCTACCCGAGGCTGCTCCCCTCGTGGGACGGCGGTCCAGTCCGCGTCGAGCGAACGCTCGCCGAGGGCGACGAGGTCGCCGGCTTCCTCATCGTCCACGTCCCAGGCCATGCGCCCGGGCAGATCGCGCTCTTCCGCCCGTCCGATCGCGTGGCGCTGACGACCGACGCCTTCAACGTCATCGACTCGCAGCAGTTCGGCCTGCGCTGGGGCCTTCCTCCGCGAGTGCCGCACCGCGCCTTCAACTACGACCACGAGCTGGCGCACGAGAGCCTGCGCAAGCTCGCCGAGCTCGAGCCGGCCTCCGCCTGGCCGGGTCACGCCAACGCCCTGGTCGGCGACGTGGCGGCGCAGCTTCGCCGGGCTGCCGACGCAGGGTGAGCCCCGCTCAGACGCGCAGGAAGCGGCGCAGCGTCAGGCCGCTGCCGAGCGCCGAGACCGCCACGCAGGCCGCCAGCAGCACGATCACGAGCAGCGGGAAGTCGATCGTGTCCGGCGCCGCGAGCAGCGCGAAGCGCTCGGACAGCGGGTCCACGAACGTCTCCTTCGCGACGGTGAGCATCAGCACGGCCAGCACGCCCCCGACGAAGCCGACGATCATCCCCTCGATCACGAACGGCCAGCGGATGAACCAGTTCGTCGCGCCGACCAGCTTCATCACCTCCACCTCGCGCCGGCGCGCGAACACCGACAGCCGGATCGTGTTGGCGATCAGCGCTACGGAGGCGACCAGCAGCAGCGCGGCGAGGCCGGCGGTAAGCGCCTTCACGAGGCCGGTGGCCGAGAGGATCTCGTCCGTCTCCTCCTCGCGGTTGCGCACCTCGTCGATCGCGGCGAGCCGTGGTCGGCCGCCCGGCGCGAGCCGGTCGACCATCGCCTCGAGTTCGTCGGGGTCGTCGGGCCTGACGCGGAACGAGGCGGGGAGCGGATTGACGCCGAGCAGCTCGGAGCCCTCCTCGAAAGCGCGCGGGTTCTTGCGCTTCGCGCGCGCGAGCGCCTCCTCCTTCGACACGTAGGCGACGGACTTGACGTTGGGCGTGTCGCGCAGCGCGCGCTCGACCTCGGCGCGCTCCGCCGGGCCCGTGCCGTCCTTGAGGTAGACGTCGAGGATCACGCGCCCGCGGACCTCGTTCGCCGTGCCGGTCGTGGCTTGCATGATCGGGATGAACACGCCCAGCACGAGCGCGGTGAGCAGCACCGTGAGGACGGCGGCGAGCGCGGGCGCGGAGCTGCGCACGAGCCCGCGCAGCGCCTCGCGGACGAAGAACAGCGGCCTCATCGCCCGGCCGGCAAGGCGCCGTTCTCGACGCGCGGCCGGCGGGAGAAGCGACCGTTCGCCTCGCTCCCGCGCTCGGGCGGCGCAACGCGCACAGGAGCCACGTGCGGGTCGTCCGG
>JBLNDU010000042.1:0-5409 GCA_050261935.1 Nocardioidaceae bacterium
CGCGCGCCAGCACCTCGCCGGTCGAAGGGTCGTAGGTCTCGAACGTCTTGCCGGATGCGGCGGGCACCCACTCGTCGCCGATCAGCAGCGGCCGCTCGCTGGCGGTGAACTCCTGCACCCGGGGGTCTACCTCGACGGTAGCCATCAAACTCGCTCCCTTCCGCCGAGCCCGCGGGCCGCGGCAGATCGCTCTCCTCCGTCCGATGGATTATGGCGCGCGCGAAGCCGCGGGTCACGGTTTCCGCGCGCCGTGTCACGTGCGCGCTCGCTCGATGCCGCGCCGCGGCGCGCAAGGGGTCTCGCCCGTGCGCAGCGTGGGCGCCGCTCAGCGGCTCGAAGCGACCGGGCGCGCCGGGGGCGGCCTCCTAGACTCAGCCGGGTGCGCAGGATCGTGATCGTCGGCTCGACCGGCTCCATCGGCACCCAGGCGCTCGAGGTGGTCGAGGGCAGCGATGAGCTCGAGGTCGTGGGGCTCGCCGCGGGCTCGAGCTGGGAGCCGCTCGTCGAGCAGGCGCGCCGTCACGGCGTCCGAAGCGTCGCGCTGGCCGACCGCGACGCCGCGGCACGCGCGGCGGAGAGCTGGACGGGCGGCGAGGTGCTGGGCGGCGCCGAGGGCCTCGTCGAGCTCATCGTCGAGTCGGGCTGCGACCTCGTGCTCAACGCCCTCGTGGGCTCCGCCGGGCTCGGTCCGACGATCGCCACGCTCGGCGAGGGCATCGACCTGGCGCTCGCAAACAAGGAGAGCCTGGTCGTGGGCGGCGAGCTCGTCACGGCGCTCGCGGAGGCCACCGGCGCCCACATCCTCCCGGTGGACTCGGAGCACTCGGCTCTCCACCAGCTGATCGCGTCCGAGCGGCCGGGCACGGTCGAGCGGCTCGTGCTCACCGCCTCGGGCGGGCCGTTCCGGGGCCGGCGCGACCTGTCCGAGGTCACGCGCGAGGAGGCGCTCGCGCACCCCACCTGGGACATGGGCGGCAAGATCACGATCGACTCGGCGACGCTCATGAACAAGGGCCTCGAGCTGATCGAGGCCCACCACCTGTTCGGCGTGCCGTACGAGCGCATCGACGTCGTCGTGCATCCACAGTCGATCGTGCACGCGCTCGTCCAGCTGAACGACGGCGCCGCGCTCGCGCACCTGGGCCACCCCGACATGCGCGTGCCGATCTCCTACGCGCTCCACCACCCGGAGCGCGCCGACGTGCCGGTCCGCCCGCTCGACCTGGCCGAGCTCGGGGCGCTCACCTTCGAGCGGCCGGACGAGGAGACGTTCGCCTGCCTGCGCCTCGCGCGCCGCGCGGCGCGGGCCGGGGGGACCGCGCCCTGCGTGCTGAACGCCGCCAACGAGCAGGCGGTGCACTCCTTCCTGTCGGGCGAGCTCCGCTTCGCCGACATCGCCCGCGTGATCGAGCGCACGCTCGACGAGCTCCCGCCGGAGCCGGTGCGTCACTTCGACGACCTCTACGAGGCCGACGCCGCGGCGCGCGCGACCGCGCGCGCGCTCGCGGTGCGCGCATGAGCTGGCTGCTCGCCTTCGCCGGCTTCGCGCTGCTCGTGATCCTGCACGAGCTCGGCCACTTCACCGCCGCCAAAGCGGTTGGCATGCGCGTCGAGAGGTTCTCGCTCTTCTTCCCGCCGACGCTGATGTCGAGGCGCGTGGGGGAGACCGAGTACGCGATCGGCGCGATCCCGGCGGGCGGCTACGTGAAGATCAGCGGGATGAACCCGGACGAGCGCCTCCCCGAGGAGGTGCGCGACCGGGCCTACCACTCGCAGCCGGTCTGGAAGCGCATCGTCGTGATCGCCGCCGGGCCGCTCGTGAACCTCGTGCTGGCGTTCCTCCTCCTGCTCGCGTTCTTCTGGCTGATCGGCCCGCAGACCGGCAGCGACCGGGTCGGGGCGATCGAGCGCGGCTTCCCGGCCGCCGGGGCGCTGCGTCCGGGCGACCGGCTGGTGGCGGTCGACGGCAGGCGCGGCGACCCCGCCGAGCTGGGTCGGCGGGTGGCCTCGCACCGCTGCGCGGAGAAGCCGCCCACGAAGGGCTGCCGCGCCGCCGCGCCGGCGCGCGTGACGATCGAGCGCGACGGCCGCGAGCGGACCCTCGAGCTGACACCGATCTACGACCCCCAGAGCGGGCGCACGCGGCTCGGCTTCGCGTACGCCGCCGGCCCGCGCGACCCGCTGCCGCTCGGCGCGGCGCTCGACGTGACCGCGAACCGCTTCTGGTTCATCACGCGCGAGACGCTCGCGCTGCCGCTGCGCCTGTTCGACGCGCAGAAGCGCAAGGAGATCTCGGGCGTGGTCGGCTCCTACGAGTACACGCGCCAGACGATCCTCAACGACATCGCCGACGTCGTGGGGATTCTGGCGATCATCTCGCTCTCGCTCGCGATCGTGAACCTGTTTCCGTTCCTCCCGCTCGACGGCGGCCACATCTTCTGGGCGATCGTCGAGAAGCTCCGCCGCCGGCCGGTGCCGTTCAGCGTCATGGAGCGCGCCGGCGTGATCGGCTTCATGCTCGTGCTCGGCCTCTTCCTGCTCGGCCTGAGCAACGACATCGACCGGCTCTCCGGGGAGGGCTTCAACGTGCGCTGAGCGGCGCCGGTAGGCTCCCGTCCACGGGCACCAACGCGACGATGGGGAGGACCGCCGAAGTCAGCGCGCGCCACACGCCGGCGCTCGACGCCGCGACGGTGTGCGAGGCGTTCCAGCTGACCGTCGCGGCGTGCGGCGACCGGCCGGCGCTGCGCACGAAGGGCGACGCCTGGGCCTGCAGCTGGCGCGACTACGGCGAGCGCGTGCGCCGCATCGCCGCGGGGCTCGCCGCGCTCGGCGTGCGGCGCGGCGACACGGTCGCGCTCATGCTCCCGAACCGGCCTGAGTTCCACCTCGTGGACGCGGCCGCGATGCACCTCGGCGCGGCGCCGTTCTCGATCTACAACACCTACGCCCCCGCGGAGATCGAGTACCTCGTGCGCGACGCCGGGAGCCGCGTGGCGATCGGCGACAGCCGCTACGTCGACCGGCTGCTGGCCGTTCGCGGCGGGGACAACGCGCTCGAGGACGTGGTCGTGGTGGACGGCGACGCGCCCGCGGGCGCCATGACCCTCGCCGCCCTCGAGGCGCACGGCGATCCGGGCTTCGACTTCGAGGCCGCCTGGCGCGCCGTCCGTCGCGACGACGTCCTCACGCTGATCTACACGTCGGGCACGACGGGCCCGCCCAAGGGCGTCGAGCTCACGCACCGCAACCTGTTCGCCGCCGCGGACGCCTACGACCGCCGGCTCGGCATCCCCGACGGCGGCCGGATCGTCTCCTACCTCCCGATGGCGCACATCGCCGAGCGCGCCGTGAGCCACTACCTGCCGATGGTCGGCGGGATGACCGTCACGGCCTGCCCGGACGCGCGCGAGATGCTGGCCTATCTCCCCGAGGTGCGCCCGACCTGGTTCTTCGGCGTGCCGCGCATCTGGGAGAAGCTGAAGGCGGGGCTCGAGGCGATGCTCGCCGGGCTGCCCGACGAGGCGCAGCGGGCGCGCATCGAAGCGGCGCTCGAGCTCGCGCTCCGGCGCGTGCGCGCGCTCGGCGTTGGAGAGGCGGTCGAGGAGCGCCTCGAGCGTGACTGGGCGGAGGCGGACGCGAGCGTGCTCGCGCCCGTGCGGGCCATGCTCGGCCTCGACGAGGCGACGATCAGCATCGTCGCGGCCGCTCCCACGGCCCCCGCGGTGGTCGAGTTCTTCCTCGCGCTCGGCATCCCGCTCTCGGAGCTGTGGGGCATGTCCGAGACGACGGCCACGGGCGCATGCAACCCGCCCGGGCGGATCAAGGTCGGCACGGTCGGGCCGCCCATGCCGGGCGTCGAGATGGAGCTCGCCGACGACGGCGAGATCCTCGTCCGCGGGCCGGTCGTGATGGCCGGCTACCGCAACCAGCCCGACGAGACCCGCAAGGCGTTCAGCGCCGAGGGCTGGCTCCTCACGGGCGACATCGGCCAGCTCGACGACGACGGCTACCTGCGCATCGTCGACCGCAAGAAGGAGCTCATCATCAACGCGGCGGGCAAGAACATGTCGCCGGCGAACATCGAGATGAAGCTCAAGACGGCCGGGCCCCTGATCGGGCAGGCGGTGGCGATCGGCGACCGGCGCCCGTACAACGTCGCGCTGCTCACGCTCGACCCCGACGGCGCCACGGCGCTGGCGCGCGAGCTCGGTCTCGAGGGCCGCGGGCTCGCCGAGCTGGCCCGCGACGAGCGCGTCGTCGCGGCCGTGCGGCGCGAGGTGGACAGGGCGAACGCCGAGCTCGCGCGGGTCGAGCAGATCAAGCGCTTCGAGCTGCTGCCGACCGACTGGCAGCCGGGCGGCGACGAGCTGACCCCCACCCTGAAGCTGCGCCGCAGGCCGATCGCGAAGAAGTACGCGCGCGAGATCGAGGCGCTGTACGGCGGCTAGCGCCGGGCACCCGCGGGCGCTCCACGCCCGTTAGCGCCGGGCCCCCGCGGGCGCCGTAGATACCCTAGGTCGAGCCGTGGCCTCTAAGCGACAGATCCACGTCGGCGGAGTGCCGATCGGCGGCGGGGCGCCCGTCGCCGTCCAGTCCATGACGAAGACGGAGACCGCCGACGTCGAGGCGACGCTGCGGCAGATCGGCGCGATCGCGGACGCCGGCGCCGACCTCGTGCGCTGCGCCGTGCCGCGCGACGATGACGTGCGCGCCCTCGAGCGGATCGTGCGCGAGTCGCCGATCCCGGTGATCGCCGACATCCACTTCAACCACACGCTCGCGCTCAAGGCGATCGACGCCGGCGCGCACTGCATCCGCATCAACCCCGGCAACATCGGCGGCCACGAGAAGACCGGCCTCGTCGTCGAGCGCGCCCGCGCCGCCGGCGTGCCGATGCGGATCGGCGTCAACTCCGGCTCGCTGCCCAAGCACCTGCACGCGCTCGAGCGCGAGAGCCCGGTCGAGGCGCTGGTCCAGGCGGCGGTCGAGTACGTCGAGCTGATGGAGCGGCTCGAGTTCAGCGACTTCAAGGTCTCGATCAAGTCCACGAGCGTGCCGAACACGATCGCCTCGAACCGGCTGCTCGCCGAGCGGATCGACTACCCGCTCCACCTCGGCATCACGGAGGCCGGCACGAAGTGGACCGGCTCGCTCAAGTCCGCCGTCGGCCTCGGCACGCTGCTCGCCGACGGCATCGGCGACACGATCAGGATCTCGCTCTCGACCTTCCACGCCGAGGAGGAGGTCAAGGTCGCCTGGGAGATCCTGAAGGCGCTCAAGCTGCGCGAGCGCGGGCCCGTGTTGATCGCCTGCCCCACCTGCGGGCGGCTCCAGTTCGACATGGACACGGTCGTGGCCGAGATCGAGGCGCGGCTCGAGGCCTACCAGGAGCCGATCGAGGTGGCG
>JBLNDU010000043.1:0-10422 GCA_050261935.1 Nocardioidaceae bacterium
CGTGGCGCTGCCCGGGCACGGCGACCCGATCCACGACCACCGCGGGGGCGGCGGCGCGCCGGACCCGGGCGGGGGCGGCGGCTCGTCGGCCGGCGGGGGCGGCCCGGCCTCAGCGCGCCCCGCCTCATCCGGGGCGGCGGGCGGCGCATCGGCCAGCCTCTGCTCGTCGCCGACCGGGGCGGCCGCTGACGAAGGCACCTCCATCGCGTCGGGCCGCTGCGCGTAGCCCTCCGTGCCCGCCGTGGGAGCCGTCGTCTCGGTGTCCGCTGGCGCCCCTTGGGCTCCGGTGCCGCGCCGGCGCCTGACGAGCGCCGCGACGCCCGCGGTCGCGGTCGCGGCGAGCGCGATCGCGGCGGGCTTGGCCCGCGACGGCGCGCGCGAGGTTCGGCGTCCCGGGCCCGTCACCGGCGAGCGGCCGGACAGCCCGGAGAGGGCGCGCATCGGCTGTGGGCGGGCGGGCCGGCCGAGCAGCCGCGGGCCACCGCCGCGACCGAGCGACGGCCGAGCGCCGCCGGAGCGCCAGACGAGCTGACGGCCGCCGCGCGCCCACGGTCGCTGGCGCGACACGCGGCCGCCCCGCAGCCACGTGGGTGTCGCCGACGTCACTCCTCTGAGCCCTCGTGCGTTCCGTGCCATGTTCACCCGTCCCTTCGTATAGCTCGTCTCCATCATCGCGTACCCGCCGCGGCCGGTCGCTTGTCGGGTCGTGCCAAGCGGCGGAAGGGGCACGGCGGCGCGTGGCGAACCCGACGAACGTGGACGACGAGCGGAAGCGCATGATCGCGGCTGGCGTGCTCGGCGGCGAGGCCGGGGCGGCGCTCGGTCTGTTGCTGCTGGGCGGCCTCCCGCTGGCGCCGCTCGCGGCCACCGCGACCGGCGCCGCGCTGGGGCCGCTCTGCCTGCTCGGCGTCCGGCGCGGGCGCCAGCTGCTCGTGCGCCGCTGGATCCGCGAGCAGCTCAAGCACGCTCGCTGACGCCCCGCCGCCGGGGCGGGCCTCTCTGCTGCCGGCCCGCGGCGCGCGGCCCCGTGCCGTTGCGCCGCACCCACCCGCGCCACCGTACGATCCGTGCCGATGGCTCGACGTGGGACCGCTGCGGCAGCGAGTGCGGCGCTCGCCGCCGTGGTCGGCTACGACCTAACCCAGCGCCGGCACGCCATCCTCCGCAACTTCCCCATCGTCGGTCACTTCCGCTACCTGCTCGAGTCGGTCGGCCCCGAGCTCCGCCAGTACATCGTCACCTCGAACAACGAGGAGCGGCCGTTCTCGCGCGATCAGCGTCGCTGGGTCTACGCGTCGTCGAAGGGCGAGCTGAACACGTTCGGCTTCGGCACGGACGACGACATGGAGGACGTCGACAACCTGCTCGTGATCAAGCACTCGCCCTTCCCGGCGGCCGCGCCGGCCGAGGGGGAGCCCGGCGGACCGCCCGACTACCGCGTGCCGGCCGCCAAGGTGCTCGGCGCGCTCCATGGGCGCAGGCACGCGTTCCGGCCGGCCTCGCTCGTGAACGTGTCGGGGATGAGCTACGGGTCGCTATCGCCCGTGGCCGTGGAGGCGCTCAACCGCGGAGCGTCGCTCGCCGGCTGCCTCCAGAACACTGGCGAGGGCGGCCTCGCGCCGGCGCACGGGCACGGCGGCGAGCTGATCTTCCAGATCGGCACCGGCTACTTCGGCTGCCGCGACGAGCGCGGGGGGTTCAGCCTCGAGCGGCTCAGGGAGCGGATCGCCGCGGCGCCCGTGCGCGCTCTCGAGATCAAGCTGTCGCAGGGCGCCAAGCCAGGGCTCGGCGGGCTGCTCCCGGCCGTGAAGGTGAGCGAGGAGATCGCCGCGATCCGCGGCGTCCCGGCCGGGCGCGACTGCGTCAGCCCGCCGCGCCACACGGCGTTCTCGAACGTCGAGGAGCTGGTGGAGTTCGCGGAGCTGCTCGGCGAGGAGACCGGCCTGCCCGTGGGGGTCAAGTCGGCGGTGGGGGAGGAGGGCTTCTGGGAATCGCTCGCCGGCCGGATGGCGGTGACTGGCATCGGCCCGGACTTCATCACGGTCGACGGAGGCGAGGGCGGCACGGGCGCGGCGCCGCTCACCTTCTCGGATCACGTGGCGCTGCCGTTCAAGCTCGGCTTCGCGCGCGTCTTCACCGCGTTCGCGCACGCCGGGCTCCAGCGCGACGTCGTGTTCGTGGGCGCCGGCCGGCTCGGCTTCCCGGACGCCGCGCTGTTCGCCCTGGCGCTCGGCTGCGACATGGTGAACGTCGGCCGCGAGGCGATGCTCGCGGTGGGCTGCATCCAGGCGATGCGCTGCCACACCGGACGCTGCCCGACCGGCGTGGCGACGCAGTCGCGTTGGCTGATGCACGGCCTCGATCCGCAGGCGAAGTCGGTGCGGGCGGCCAACTACATCGTCTCGCTGCGGGCCGAGCTGATGGCGCTCGCGCGCTCCTGCGGCGCCCGTCATCCCGCGCTCGTGACGCCCGAGCACATCGAGATCGTCTCGGGCCGCTACACGCGCGCGCGCGTCGCGGACGTGTTCGAGCTCGACCCGGAGTGGCTCCGCGTCGACGATCGGCGGCGCGCGGAGGTCGAGTCGCTGATCGGCCGTCCGGCGCCGCGCCGCCGACCCGGGCCGGAGGCCGGTCCCGTCCCGGGCGACGAGGCCGGGTCGGGCCAGATCGCGGGGGCCGACCACGCGGATCTCCGCGGCGCCGGCGAGCCGGCCAGCGAGGTAGGTGAGGGCCGCGCGTCGAGAGGCTAGGCGGGACCGGCCGAGCGCCGCGCCCGGGTGGGCCCGGCGGGGTGAGCGGCGCGCGTCGAGCGGCTAGGCGTCGGGCGGCGCCAGCGCCCGTTCCGCGGCTTCCTCGACGGTCGGGCGCACTCCGAGCGTCTGCGTGAGCGCGGTCGTCTCGAGGATCCGCGCCACCGCGCCGGGCGGGCAGGCGACGGCGAAGCCGCGCGCCGCTCGCCTGAGGCGGCGGTTGCCGTTCAGCAGCACGCTGATGCCGGTCGAGTCCATGAACCGCACCCCGCCCAGGTCCACCACCACGCCGCGATGGTCGCCGTTCAGGGCCGCTCTCAGGTGGCCGCTCAGGTCGGCTGCCGTGGTCAGATCGATCTCGCCGCTCGCGCTCAGGACGAGCACGTCGCCGCGCGTGAACTCGTGCACCTCGAGCCCGACGTCCATTCATCGACCCTACCGCCGGTCAGGTCCTCGCGCCCGAGAATCCGCGTGCCGTTCGAGCGGGCACGGCGGAACGCCGCTCGGGCCAGTAGCGTGGCGGCCCGTGCCCGAGATCGTCCTGGCGCGACACGGCGAGACGGACTGGAGTCGTGCCGGCCGCCACACCGGTCGCACCGACGTCCCGCTCACTCAGACGGGGCGACGCCAAGCCGAGCTGCTTCGCGCGCCGCTCGCGCGGCGATCGTTCACGCGCGTTCTGACCAGCCCGCTCGAGCGGGCGGCGGAGACCTGCCGGCTCGCGGGGCTCGGCGACCGCGCGGAACGCCGCGAGGCGCTCGTCGAGTGGGACTACGGCGAGCTCGAGGGGCTCACGACGCCGCAGATCCGGAAGCGCCGCCCCGGCTGGCGCCTGTGGCGCGACGGCTGCCCCGGCGGCGAGTCGCCGGCTGACGTGGCGGCCCGCGTCGATCCGCTGGTGGAGGAGCTGTCGGACCTGCGCGGCGACGCGGCGCTGTTCGCCCATGGCCACTTGCTCCGCGTGCTCGCCGCGCGCTGGCTCGGGCTGCCGCCCGGCGACGGCGGCCTGCTCGTGCTCTCCACGGGCACGCTGAGCACGCTCGGCTGGGAGCACGAGCGGCGCGTCGTGAGCCGCTGGAACGCCCCCGTGACGGATCGCGCCGACGCCGACTGACGGGCGGCGCGTCCGCGGATGCGAGCGCCGGCTCGGCCCGGCCCGGCCCCGCCCGAGCTAGCGTGACGCCGCCACGGGCGCGACCTCGGCGGCCGCGTCGCTCGCCGCCTGCTCCTTGGCGAAGCGGGCGCGCGCCTTGTCGAGCTTGGCCCCTTGGTAGCGCCGGCGGGCGAAGCGCGACCGGGGCTTGGCGAGCCGGATCGCCCCGATCAGGGCGACGGCCGGGATGAACAGGCCGAGGATGCCCGTGAAGATCTTGTCCTTGAGGAAGCAGACGATCGCCAGGGCGATCCCGACCGCCTGGAGCGGGATGAGCACGGCCCTGCTCTCGGCCGCCGACAGGCTGTCGTCTCCCACGCCGAAGTAGACGAGCGTCGCCTCCGCGACGTCGATCCAGAACTGAAGGCTCACCAGCGTCATCAGCAGCAGGCACGCGGCGATGATCACCGCGTCGACCGACTGGCGGCCCTGCTTGCTCCAGTAGACGTCCTGGAGGTGCAGCCAGAGCGCGAACTCGTCGAGCGTCAGCCCCATCCCGATCCCGAAGAAGATCGCGACCACCTCGCGCCACGGGCTGTCCGGGTCGAGCGCGAGCCCGAGGTAGCCCGTGATCATCAGCGTCAGGATGCCCCACACCAGGTGGTGGATGTGGAGGCCGCTCTTCGTCTCGACGTTTCCGGGCCACCAGCTCACCTGGGCCCGGATCATGTGGGCGCTCGTGCGGATGAAGCCGAACGTGGCGAGGAAGGAGATCAGCACGAGGAAGTGGATCTCCCTGCCCGGCGCCTGGATGCCGCTGTCGTAGGCGCGCGCGACGTCGTCGAAGAAGCGGTCCACCTGGACGGATCGTACGCGAGCCCGCCGCGCAGGCCCGAGCGGCGGCCCGGCTCAGGCGCGTCCGGGCCCGCGGACGAGCAGCACGACCAGGAACATCGCCACCGCGACGAGCACGATCGAGGCGCCGGCCGCGACGTCGAGGTGCCACGAGACGAGCAGGCCGACCGGGCCGCTGAACGCCGCGATGGCGGCCGACGTGGCCATCATCGCCGGCAGCCGTCGGGTGACGAGCGCCGCCGTGGCGGGCGGCGCGATCAGCATGCCGAGCACGAGGAGCGCCCCCACGACGCGGAAGCCCACCACCACCGCGAGGGCGAGCAGCGCCATGAACGCCGCCTCCACGCGCGCCACCGGCACGCCGACCGACGCGGCGCGCCGGCGGTCGAAGGCGACCAGCACGAGCGGGCGGTAGAGCAGCACGAGCGCGCCGAGCACAGCGGCCGTCAGCGCGCCGGTGAGCGGCACCTCCGAGGACGGCACGCCGAGGACGTCGCCGAACAGGAAGGCCGTCAGGTCGACCGCGAAGTTGCTCGTGCGCGAGATGAGCACGACGCCGAGCGCCAGCATGAAGACGAACATGACCGCGGCCGCCGTGTCCTCGCGCAGGCGGCTGCGGCGCAGGATGCCCGCCGTGCCGAGGGCCGTCACGAGTCCGCCCGCCAGGCCGCCGGCGAGCACCGGGAGCCGCTCGGGCGAGCCGGCCGAGCCGGCGCTCACGAGCACTGCGACCGCCACGCCGGGCAGGACCCCGTGCGCGAAGGAGTCGGCGAGCAGCGCCATGCCGCGCACGACGACGAAGCAGCCGACCGTGCCGCACAGCACGCCGACGATCACGGCGGCGGCGGCGCCCGTGCGCATGAACTCGGAGCGGAAGGGCTCGAGCAGGAGGCCGTCCACTAGGCCGACCCGTGCGCGTGGTGGTGGGTGTCGAGGTCGATGATCCGCTCGCCGAGCCGCGCGACCCGGCCGCCGAAGGTCTCGAGCAGCACCGCGTCCGTGCAGGTCGCGGCCGCGGGGCCGAACGCGACGACGCGGCGGTTGAGCGCCAGCACGAGGTCGAAGTCGGTGGCCGAGCGCTCGAGGTCGTGGGTCGCCACGAGCACCGTGCGGCCCGCCTCGCGCCAGTCAACGACGAGTCGCCTGATCGCCTCCTCCGTCGGTCTGTCGACGCCGGTGAACGGCTCGTCGAGCAGCATCAGGTCGGCGTCCTGGGCGGCCGCCTGGGCCACGAGCGCGCGCTGGCGCTGCCCGCCGGACAGCTCGCTGAGCCTTCGGTCGCCGAGCCGCTCGAGCCCGAGCGCGCGCATCGCGCCGTCCACGAGCGCGTGATCGCGCCGCCCGAGGCGCCCCAGCCAGCCGACCTCGCCCCAGCGACCCATGCGCACGGCGTCGCGCACCGTGATCGGGAAGCTCGGCTCGAGCGCGAGGTGCTGCGGCAGGTAGGCCGTGCGGGACGCCGCCGCGATCGAGCCGCCGGCCGGCGCGACGAGCCCGATCGCGGCGGCGAACAGGGTGCTCTTGCCCGAGCCGTTCGGCCCGAGCACGGCCACCGTCGCGCCTGCCGGCACGTCGAGCGTGACGGCGTCGAGCGCCGTGTCACCGCCGTACCGCACCGTCAGCTCGCGCGCGGAGAGCGCCGGCCCGGGCGTCACGGCGCCAGCGCCTCCGCCACGCGGCGGGCGTCGTGGCGCAGCAGCTCGGGGTACGTGCGCGCCGACGGTCCCGGGGCCTCCACGAGCAGGTCGTCCACCACGCGGGCGCCCGCCTCGCGCGCGATCTCCCGCATCACCTTCGGGTCGTCGCCGGCCTGCGCGAAGACCGCCGGCACGTGGGCGCCGCGCGCGCGGCGCACCACGTCCTCGATGTCGGCCGCGCTCGCCTCGGCCTCGGGCTGCAGCCCGAAGGGCGCGGCCACGACCCTGAAGCCGTAGCGGGCGGCGAAGAAGGCGAGCGAGTCGTGCGAGCTCACGAGCTCGCGATCGCGCCGGGGCACGCGCGCGAGCGTCGCCGCGAGCTCACGGTCGAGCCCATGGAGCGAGGCGGCGTAGGCGCGCGCGCGGCGCGCGTAGCGCCGCCCGCCGGCGGGATCGACACGCGCCAGCGCGCGGGCGAGCGCGGGGGCGGCTGCGGCGACGCGGGTCGGGTCCATCCAGACGTGCGGGTCGCGCGGGCTCGACGCCGTCGTTCCGACGTGGTCCGCGATGGCGAAGCGAGGCGCCGCGTCGCCGAGCGGCATGCCCTCCTCGTAGTCGCGCCCGATGAGCACGACCAGGTCGGCCTCGGCCAGAGCGCGGCGGTCCTTGGCGCTCGTCACGTAGGTGTGGGGATTGGCCGAGTCCGGCACGAGCTGCACCACCTCCACGCGGCCTCCGGCGAGCGCCCGCGTCACGTCGGCCGCGATCGCCGTGCTCGCCACGACGGTCGGGCCGCCACCCCGCGCCTCGCCCTCGCCGCACGCCGCGAGCAGCAGCGCCGCGGCGACGGCCAGGGCGGCCAGCGAGCCGCTGCAACTGAGATTCATTCTCGCCAGCGCACGATACAGGCGGCGCCCGCCAAGCGAGGGCCGGGCGCAGGCTCTGCGTGGCGGTCGGCGGTCGGCGCTAGCGCCCAGCGCACGCGGGGCACTCGCCCCGCAGCGTGACGTCGTGGTGGTCGATCGCGAAGTCGACCCGCCCCGAGACGCTGCGGATCGCGCGCTCGAGCTCGTCGTCCTCGAACGCGGTGACCTCGCCGCAGGTCGCGCAGACGAGGTGGTGGTGATGCTCGCCGCCCGGGTGGGCCGGCTCGAAGCGGGCGCTTCCCTCGCCCACCTCGAAGCGCTGCACGAGCGCCATCCGGTCGAGCAGGTCGAGCGTGCGGTAGACGCTCGCGAGGCCGATCCCGCTCCCGCGCGCGCGCAGGAGGTCCGCGATCTCGCGGGCGGTGACGCCGCAGCCGAGCTCGGCCAGGGCCGATACCACCTCGGCGCGCTGGGCGCTCGCACGGTAGCCCGCCTCGCCGAGGCTGGCGAGGGCGTGCTCGACCCAGTGGCTCTGCGTCGCCGCGGTCACGGCGCCCGAGGATACGCCGCGGTCACGGCTGCGGCGAAGCCCGGCGCCCCGGCGCCCGCCCGAGCCGGATAGCTCGGCGGCCCTCCGTCAGCCCTTGGCCGTCGGCCCGCCCACGGCGCCCGTGGCCGCCGGCCCGCCGCTCGGGGCGGGGCGCCGGTCGAAGTAGTCGCCGCCCTCGACGCTGATGCGCGGCAGCGCCCGGCCCAGCCAGGTGGGCAGCCACCAGGCCGCCTTGCCGAGCAGGACCATGATGGCCGGCACGAGCAGGCAGCGGACGATGGTCGCGTCGATCGCTATCGCCACGGCCAGGCCGACGCCGAACTGCTTGACGGTGGGATCGCCGTTGAGCACGAAGCTCGTGAACACGCAGACCATGATCAGCGCCGCAGAGGTGATCACCCGGCCGGTGGACGCGAGTCCGTCCACGACCGCCTTGGTGGCCTGGCGCGACTCCTTCCAGTGCTCCTGGATCTGCGTGAGCAGGAACACCTCGTAGTCCATCGAGAGTCCGAACAGGATCGCGAACATGAGGAGCGGCACGAAGCTCACGATCGGGATGGGGCCGTCGAGCCCGATCAGCTGCGCGCCGTGGCCCTCCTGGAAGACGAAGGTCACGACGCCGTAGGCGGCGCCGACCGACAGCAGGTTGGCGAGCGCGGCCTTGAGCGGCACGAGGATCGACCGGAAGGCCAGCAGCAGCACGAGGCAGCTGAGCCCGACGACGATCGCGATCATCGAGGGCAGCTTGTCGCCGATCCGGTCGGCGAGGTCGATGTAGCCGGCGGTCTGCCCGCCGACGAAGGTCGTGAGGTCGGTGCCCTTCGTTGCGGCCGGCAGCACGGTCGAGCGCAGGTCGTTGACGAGGTCCTCGGTCTGCTGGGACGAGGGCGCCGTCGTCGGAATCGCGGTGAGGATCGCGGTTGTGCCCTTCTTGTCGAGCACGGGCGGCGACACGGACTTGACGCCCGGGGTCTTCGCGATCTGGCTCTCGACCTTCTGGAGCCGCGGGTCGCTGGCGGGCGACTCGAGCTGCTTCTTCTGCTCCGCCTGCTTCTGCTGGTCGGCCTTGCTGGGCGCCGAGCGCTGCGCCTGCTGCTCCGCCTGCGCCTGCGCCTCGTCGGGGGGCAGGCCGCTGGCGATGCCCTGCTGGGTCAGCTGCGAGATCTGCTGCTGCTGGGCCTGCTTCTGCTGCTGCTCCTGCTTGTTGAGCTGGTCGAGCTTCTTCTTGTCCGGCTTAGCCGGGCTGCCGAGCTCCACGGCCACGAGCAGCGGCCCGTTCTGGCCGGGGCCGAAGCCCTCAGAGATCATGTCGTACGCCTGGCGGGCGGTGGTGGACTCGGAGAGCGCGCCCACGTCGTTCTGGCCGAGGCGCAGGTTGAGCGTGGGCACGGCCAGGACCACCAGCACGGCGGCCGCCGCCGCCATCGAGAGCCAGGGCCGCCGCGCGACGCCGCCTGCCCACCGCGCCCAGCCGTGCGGCTCGTGATCGTCGGGGTGGGTGCGCCCGAGCTTCACGCGCAGCGCGCTGATCCTCGGGCCGAGCGCGCCCAACAGCGCGGGCAGCAGCGTCGTGGCGGCGAGCACGGCGACGAGCACCGCCACCGCGGCCGTGTAGCCCAGCGTGCTCACGAGCGGGATGCCGGCGAAGATCAGCGAGCAGAGGGCGATCACGACCGTGCTCCCGGCGAACAGCACGGCGCCGCCCGCCGTGGCGGTGGCGCGGGCGGTCGACTCGCCCATCTCGATGCCGCCGCGCAGCTGCAGCTTGTGGCGCGTGACGATGAACAGGGCGTAGTCGATCCCCACGCCCAGGCCGATCATGGTCGCGAGCGTGGGGGCCACGCTCGGCACCTCCGCCACGTGCCCGAGCAGTCGGATGATCGCGAGCGTGCTGATCAGCCCCAGCACCGCCGTCGCGATCGGCAGCAGCGCCGCTGTGGCGGTTCCGAACGCGAACAGCAGGATGATCACCGCGGCGCCGAGGCCGATCACCTCGCTGATGTGCGTGCTCGGCTTGGAGACCGCCTGTCCGAGGTAGCCGCCGGCGGCGACCTTGAGGCCGGCGTCGCGCGCCGGATCGGCTGCGTCGATCACGGTCTGCGCCTCGTCCTTGCTCAGGTCACCCGGACCGACGTCGAGCGTCACGGCGATGTACGCGATGGTCCCGTCCTTGCTGAGCGCGGCCGAGCCCTGCTTGCCGAGCGGGTTGACCGCCCTCAGCACGTGCGGCGCGCGCGAGAGCGACTTCACCGTGTCGTTCACGGCCTGCTCGTTCTTGGAGTCGGTGAGCTTGCCGCTGGGCGCCTGGAGCACCACGGGGTTGGTGCCGTAGGCCTGATCCGGAAGGCGCTCGCTCAGGAGGTCGGTGGCCCGCGTGGAGCCGGTCCCGGGCAGCGTGAGGTTGTCGTTGGTCTGGTCACCCGCCGCGCGGCCGACGGCGGCGAGCGCGATCACGAGGACCACCCAGACGCCGATCACGGGCCAGTGGTGGCGGGCGCAGAAGCGCCCCACCCGGTACAGCGAGCCAGTCACGCGAGATCCTGGGGCGCGCGCCGGAGTGGGACGCGCCTGCGGCGACCCTAACCGGGGGCGGGGGGGGGCGGCACGCGCCCCCCCCCCCGGGGGGGGGGGGGGGGCCGCGCGCAACGGTGGGGCCCCGGGGGGGGGGGGC
>JBLNDU010000044.1:0-11414 GCA_050261935.1 Nocardioidaceae bacterium
GCGGGCCGACGAACACCTTCACCTGCGGCAGCCCGTCGTCACCCCAGGAGCGGAAGAAGCCGCGCTCGGTCGCGTACCTCACACCTTCCCGCAACCACGCCGTGATAGGCGTCGAGCAACGCCATCGGCCCGCCCGGTGGCGGCGGTCCGGTCACGGTGCGCCGGTATGACGTACTGGGCTGCGCCTTGCCCGTCATCGCCGCGTTCGCCTCGGCCGTATACGGCGGGCTCTCCAGGCGGTGTGCTCGACCGTCCGCGGTCGCGCCAATCTGAGCCAGAAGTGGTCCATGGCTGTGAGGCCGGAGATCCCTCGCGAGTTGTTCCTCACTCGGACCAACGGAAGGAGAAGGCTTCTGGAACGATCCCACTGCACTCCGCTCCCTATCGACGTGTCTCTTGCAGCGTCCACACGAGGTGCGAGTCCGCTCTTGCGAGCGTTTCCTGGTGAACAGCCGAGCGAGACCTTATGGCCAGACCGAGCGCCTTACATCCGCGCTTTGGCGGATCTTTCGTAGAGCTCCCCGAAGCGGATCATCCGCAGCCGTGTCAGCGGTCGGCTCGGGCGGCCCGCCTCCTGACCGTGGCGGCGACCGCGTCACGGTGGACGGCACCTACGCTGCGCGGCGTGCGGCTTCAGCGGCGATCTCCGATCGCCGAGTCGCACCGAGCTTCGCCAGGGCGTGCTTGATGTGCGTCTGCACAGTTCGGGGCGACACGTAGAGCCGGCGGGCTATCTCGCGGTTGGTGAGACCCTCGCCGACGAGAGCGGCGACGTCGAGCTCGGCGGGCGTCAGGCTCTCCCATCCGAAGCGCCCAACCCCACGCCGACGTAACAGCTTGATCGGTGGGCCCGCGGGGAGATCCGCGAGGAACGACTTGATGGCCTCCATGCGAGCGTTCTGGTCTCCGAGCCAATAGATGTGATCCGCTCCGGGAAGCGCCACGAGCTGCGCGCTGGGCAGCCGTGCGGCCATGTCCTGTCCGGCAGCCAGGGGTATGACGAGATCGTCCTGAGCGTGCATGACAAGCGTTGGCGTACGAATTCGAGGCAGTATGTCGGTGATGTCGAAATCGAGCATCATCCGTAACGAGGTGACGATCGTGCCGGGTCCGGCCGTCAGTCGCTGGCACGTCGCCCACCACTCCCGCATCGGCTTGTCGTTGGCGAGACTGGGAGCCAGCAGCTCGAGCCCCACGCCCGTGCCCCAGTGGCGACGCCATTCATCAGCCAGCGCCTCCGCGTACTCACGCGTGAGTCCGGTCGGATAGGTAGGCGCCAGTGGCGCGCGAGCGCAGGTAGAGAACAGAATCAACGCGAGCACGGCTGATGGGCGCCGGGCAGCGAGCGCCAGTGCTGTCGGGCCGCCTTCGGACCAAGCGAACACGGCCGCCCGCCGGGAACCCGCCGCCTCCATCACTGCCTCGAGGTCATCCACGCGCTCCTCGAGTGACGGAGCCTCATCGAGCGGTAATGAGTCAGAGAGCCCCCTTCCACGCCTGTCGCACATGATCACCCGGGAGAAGGTGGCGAGCTTGCGCAGGAACCGCGCCAACGACGGCTCTTGCCACACCGCCTCGATACTCGATACGAACCCCGAGTCGATCACGAGGTCAAGCGGCCCCTCGCCGAAAACCGTGTACGCGATGCTGTATGAGCCGCTGCGCGCGTATCGGATGTCAGGTTGCACTATCGTCTTGAACCGGGCAGGCCGGGACGGGTGGGTACGAGTGCGAACGCGCCATGGTAGTGGTCCCGCTCACGCACCTCAGGGGCCGAGCAGCGTCGGCAGCGCGCGCCGCAGCTCGCGCCGCCAGTAGAACCAGGTGTGGGTGCCGGCCCCGTAGAGGTCCACGCGCGCGTGAATGCGCTCGGCGTGTATACGGCCCACGAACGCGCGCGTCTCGCGCCACACGACGGACTCCACGCCGTCGGGCGGCGCTCCGGGGCGGTCGAGCGGTCCGGGACGGCCGTCGCCAGCTGAGACGAAGAGGCGGGTGCCCCGCAGCTCCTCCGCAAGCTCGGTCGGATCGTGCGCGGCCCAGACCCGGCGGTCGCGGCGCGGGTCGCCCCAGACGGCGTTGGGGTCGGGCGTGAAGGCGCCCATGAGTCGCATCAGCAGCCCGGTGTCGGCGAGCGGGTGGAGCAGCCCGGAGAACGAGGCGGCGGCCCTGAACGTCCCCGGGTGCCGGGCGGCGTAGCCCATCGCGCCGAGCCCACCCATCGAGAGCCCGGCGACGGCCATGCGCTTCCCGGCCCGGTAGTCGCGCTCGAGGATGCGCCGCAGCTCGCCGACGTGGAAGGTCTCCCAGGCCGCGCGGCGGCCGCCGTCCCGGCCGAGCCAGTCGGAGTAGAACCCGACCGAGCCGCCCTCGGGCATGACCACGAGCGCCCGACGCAGCCGAGGCATCCGTTCGAGCCGCGATCGCGTCCAGCTCCGGTAGCTGTCGCAGCAGCCGTGGAGCAGATAGAGCACGGGCCAGCGCCGTCCGGCGCGACGCCTCCAGCCAGGCGGCGTGAGAAGGCGCACAGTCGCCCTCCTGCCGAGCGCCGGCGAGCTGACCTCCAGGTCGAGCAGGCGTGGCGCGACGCGCTCCTCGTGCACCACCGTCGCCGCGCGCGCGCCGTGCCCCGGCACGGTGCCCTGCCCTCCGCAGCCCAACCCGAGCGCGAGGAGCAGGATGAGCCACCCGGACAGCGCGAGGGTCGCGCGCCGCGAGCGCGAGTGAATGCGTGGCAGTTGCGAGTGATCCGCCCCTGTGGGTTGCGCGAATAGCCGCCCAGACCGTAGGCGATCCCGACCTCTCGCGTGACAGGCACCCCCGCATGGCAAGCACTCCCGAGGCGCACGGTCTCCCCCGGCGAGCTCACCGGCTCAGGGACGCCGCGCCGTCGCACTCGCAAGGGACTTGCACTTGCAGGGCCACTGCCTTTAGCGTCGTCCCCCCCAGGCCATGACCGTTAGACGCACAGGCCCGCCGCTCGTCGCGCCTGACCTCCCGTCCGCGGTCGAGGCCCTGCGCGAGCGGGGCCTGCGCGTCTCGTCCGCGCGCCGCCTGGTGCTCGAGGCGCTGTTCGCCGCGGAGGGGCCGATCGGCGCCGAGCAGATCGCCGACGGCCTGGCGGGCACGCTCCCGCGCTCCGACCTCGCCTCCGTGTACCGCAACCTCGAAACGCTCGAGGACGTCGGGCTCGTGCGCCACTACCACCTCGGTCACGGACCCGGGCTGTACGCCCTCGCGGGGCCCGAGCGCGAGCACCTCGTCTGCGACTCGTGCAGCGCGGTGCTGGCCGTCGACCCCGACGACATGGACGAGGTGCGCTCCCTGATCCGGGAGCGCTTCGGCTACGAGGCTCGCTTCAGCCACTTCCCGATCGTCGGGCTCTGCGAGGAGTGCGCTCGCGAGGAGCTCGGCGATCCAGTCGAGAGGAGGCAGTCAGATGCTTAGCGTGTCGATCGCCATGCACATCCCGGACGGCTTCCTGAGCGCCGGCGTGGCAGCGGTGACGGGCGTGCTCGCGATCGCGGCGGTGGCGTACGGGTTGCGGGTGGCCAACGTGCAGCTCGACGAGTCGCGAGTGCCGCTGCTCGGGGTGATCGCGGCCTTCGTGTTCGCGGCGCAGATGCTCAACTTCCCGATCGCAGGCGGCACGAGCGGGCACTTCCTCGGCGCCACGCTCGCGGCGGTGCTGCTCGGCCCGTGGCTCGCCTGCCTCGTGATGGCCGTGGTGCTCGTCGTGCAGTGCTTCGCCTTCGCCGACGGCGGCGTGAGCGCGCTCGGGGCGAACATCCTCAACATGGGGGTTGTGGGGGCGCTGCTGGCGGGCTACATCGTCGTGGCGTCGCAGCGGATCCTGCCCCACGCGAAGGCGGCCTTCCTCGGCACGGTCGGCGTGGTCGCGTGGCTCGCGGTGATGGTGGGGGCCGCGGCGACGAGCTTCGAGCTGGCGGTCTCGGACACCGTGCCGCTCGACACCGTGCTGCCGGCGATGCTGGGCGTGCACGCGCTGATCGGAATCGGCGAGGCCGTGATCACCGTGGCGGCGGTGGGGGCCATCCTCGCCTCGCGTCCTGACCTGGTGGCGCTCGCCCCGAAGGAGCTGACGGAGCACGAGGCCGTCGCCGCGCCCGCTCAACCGATGGAAGGAGCGATCTGAGATGGGCCGGGTATCCACTCGCATCTTGGTGGCGCTCGCGCTCGCGCTCGCCGTCGGGCTCGCCACCGCGGTGTCCCCGTTCGCATCGTCGAGCCCGGACGGCCTCGAGAAGGTCGCCGAGAAGAAGGACTTCCAGGGCGACGGCAGGGTGCACTCGGTCCAGGAGGACTCGCCGATCCCGCACTACGCCTTTCCGGGCATCGACAACGCCCGCGTGGCGACCGGCGTCGCCGGCTTCGTCGGGGTCCTGGCGGTGTTCGCGCTGGGCTACGGGCTGGCATTCATCCTCCGCCGGCGCGAGGGGACCGGCGCGGCCAGGGGCTCGCCTGCCTGAGCGGCGGGCCCTCCTCGCGACATGGGCGCGTTCTGCAACCACTCGCTCGAGCTGACGGGCCTGGCCGGCAATCCCGCGAGCCCGGTCCACCGCCTCGATCCGCGGGCCAAGATCGTCGGCATGATCAGCATCACGGTCGTGGCGGTCTCGACGCCGCTCAGCGCCTGGCCCGTGTTCGCCTGCTGCGCCGGCCTGCTCGTGGCCGTGGCCGCCAGCGCCCGCGTCTCGCCACGCGAGATCTGGCTCCGCGCGCGCTTCCTGCTGCCGCTCGTGCTGCTCGCCGCCGTCCTACTCCCGTTCGTCCGCGGCGGCGGGCGGACCTACGATCTCGGCCCGCTCACCGTCCACGAGGCGGGCCTGCGGACGTTCGCCGCGGTGTCGCTGAAGGCGGGGATCGGCACGGTGAGCGCGGTCCTGCTCGGCGCGACCACCACCTTCCCCCAGGTCCTCCACGGGCTCGCGCTCATGCGGGCGCCGCGGCTGCTCGTGCTCATCGCGGCCTTCATGTACCGCTACCTGTTCGTGATCGTCGAGGAGGCGGGACGGATGCGAGCCGGCCTCGCCGCCCGCGCCTACCGGCCTCGAAACCCGCTTCACGCGGGCGCCCTCGGACGGATGGCGACGGCGATGTTCCTGCGCACCTACGGCCGCGGCGAGCGCGTCTACCAGGCGATGCTCGCGCGCGGTTACGGCGGCTCGATGCCGCAGCTGACGCCGCTGGTACTGCGCCGCGCCGACATCGCGTTCGTCGCGCTCGTGCTCGCCGCGTTGCTGCCGCTCCGAGTGGCGATCGGTGTGGCCGGATGAGCTGCGCGATCCACGCCTCCGGGCTCAGCTACAGCTACCCGAACGGCCACCCCGCGCTGCGTGGCGTAGACCTCCACGTCGAGCACGGCGAGCGCGTAGCGGTGCTCGGTCCGAACGGCTCCGGCAAGACGACCCTGATGCTGCACCTCGACGGCCTCGCGTTCGGGTCGGGCGCGCTCGAGGTCGCCGGGCTCGCGGTGGGGAAGAGCACGCTGCGCGAGCTGAGGCTCCGGGTCGGCCTCGTCTTCCAGGATCCGGACGACCAGCTGTTCATGCCCACGGTCGAGGAGGACGTGGCGTTCGGTCCGCTCAACATGGGCCTGCAGCCGGACGAGGCCCGCAGAAGGGTGAGCGCGGCGCTCGCGACGGTGCGGATGCAGCGCGCGGCCGAGCGGGCGCCCTATCACCTGTCGATGGGCGAGCGGCGGCGGGTGGCGATCGCCACGGTGCTCGCGATGGAGCCCCGGCTGCTCGTCCTCGACGAGCCGTCGGCCAACCTCGACCCGCGCGCGCGCCGCGACCTGATCGAGGTCCTGTCCGGCATCGACCGGACGATGCTCGTGACCACGCACGACCTGCCGCTGGCCGCCGAGCTCTGCGAGCGCGCGCTGATCCTCGCCGCAGGTCGAGTGGTCGCCGATGGGCCATGTCGCGAGATCCTGTCCGACGGCGAGCTGCTGGCGGCCAACGACCTCGAGCTGCCGGCGGGCTTCGACCTCGGGCGTGTGGAGCTGCGCCCCCGCCCGGGTACAGTGCCCGCGGCGCTCCAGGGCGCGGCCACGGCGTAGGGATCGACGGGCGGGAGCGTCCGCGCTCGCGCGAGGCCGGCGCTTGCGGCGGGCCGCGTGCAGGCGGGCGGCGCTTGAGACAGGAGGCGGGCGGTGAGCGCGGCGATCGAGATCGAGGGGTTGAGCAAGCGGTTCGGCGCGGTGCAGGCGGTGCGCGACCTGTCGTTCAGCGTGCACGCCGGGCGCGTCACGGGGTTCCTCGGGCCCAACGGCGCGGGGAAGAGCACGACGCTGCGGGCGCTGCTCGGCCTCATCCACGCCGACGCCGGCGACGCCACGTTCGGCGGGCGCCACTACGCCGACCTTCCGCATCCGAGCGGCCACGTCGGCGCTGTCCTCGAAAACACGAGCTTCCACCCCGGCCGTCGCGGGCGCGACCACCTGCGCGTCCTCGCCACCGCCGGCCGCCATCCCGCGCGCCGGGTGGACGAGGTGCTCGACCTGGTCGGGCTGACGTCGGCGGCGGGCCGGCGGGTCAAGGGCTACTCGATGGGCATGCGCCAGCGGCTCGCGATCGCCGCGGCCCTGCTCGGGGACCCGCAGGTGCTCATCCTCGACGAGCCCACCAACGGGCTCGACCCGCCCGGGATCGCCTGGGTCCGCGGCCTGCTGCGATCGGAGGCGGCGCGCGGCCGCGCCGTGCTCGCCTCGAGCCACCTGCTCTCCGAGGTCGGCCAGAGCGTCGACGACGTGGTCGTGATCGCGCGCGGCGAGCTGCGGGCCAGCGGCCCGCTCGACCAGGTGCTCGGGAGCCCGGACGGGCCGGTCACACGGGCGCGCTCTCAGGACCCGGAGCGGCTCGCGGCGATCCTGCGCGCGCAGGGCGTAGCCGTCGAGCCGGACGGGCGCGGCTCGCTAAGCGTCCGGGCCGCGCCCGAGGTGGTCGGCGTGGCGGCCGCGGAGCACCGCATCGTGCTGACGGAGCTGGTGGCGGTCTCGCGTTCGCTCGAGGAGGCGTTCTTCGCGCTCACCGGGGAGGAGGGGTGAAGCCGCTGCTGCAGGCGGAGCTGCTCAAGCTCCGCACGACGCGCACCTTCGTCGCGCTCACGTCGATGGCGGTCGGCACGTCGCTGCTCATCGCCTCCCTCGTCAGCCTGCTCTCCGAGCCGACGGAGGAGACGGTCCTGGCCGACGTGTTCAACTCCGACACCAGCTCGTTCTTCATCCTCGTCCTCGCGGTGATCGGGATCAGCGGCGAATGGCGCCACCGCACGATCACGAGCTCGCTGCTGGCCGCGCCCGACCGGGTCCGCTTCCTCGTCGCGAAGACGATCGCGTTCGCCGCCGCCGGACTCGTGCTCTCCCTCCTCATCGCGATCGCGATCGGGATCGTGGGGTTCGCGATCCTGTCCGTGCGCGACCTGCCGACGCCCGGGCTCGGCGAGCTGCTCGCCCAGTACGCGCGGAACGCGATGGTGGCCGCGCTGCTCGGCGCGTTCGGCGTCGGCATCGGGGCGCTCGTCCGCAACCAGGTGGTCGCGATCGTCGGCGTGCTGGTGATCGCGTTCTTCGTCGAGCCGATGCTCTTGGCGCTCGCGCCCGACGTGGGCCGTTTCGGCCCCTTCACGGCGCTGCCTACGGCGGCGGCCGACATCTCCGCCGAGGACGCCAACCTCGGCGACGCCGACCTCCTCCCCCAGGGCGCCGCCGTCGCGGCGATGCTGGCGTGGATCGGCGCCGCCTTCGGAGCGGCCGCCGCGCTGCTGCGGGCGCGCGACCTCGAATGAGGCGGGCGGCCGTAGGGCGGTGAGGAGGCTGACCGCGGGGCCGCGCCGGATCAGTCCCGCTGCGCTCCGAAGGCGAGGACGATGTTGATCGTCCTGCGCCCGGCGAAGTAGAGGAAGCCGAGGTAGAGGCCCGGGGCCACCTCTCGGACCTCGTCGCGGATGTAGTGCGCCACGAGCGACGTCCGCGAGTAGTCGAGCACGATGGCCGGCTTCCCATCGAGCAGGCTGGTGCCGACCGAGACCTCCGCCCGCACGGCGCGTATCCCGAAGGGCAGCAGGCTGTTGAGCAGATCGTGACTCTCCCGGTTGAAGAGCTTGCCCCGCCAGCCGAGGCGCGCCACGGAGGCTGCGACGCGCGGGAGGGGACTCGGGGTCGGCACGATCACCGTGCCGGCGCCGAAGCCGGCCGGGATGGCCCCGGGCCTGCTCCCGCGGAACAGCTCGTCGAGCTGCAGCTGGGACATCCCGAGCAGGTCGTCCACCGTCACGGGCGGGCGGCGGCGGCGCTCTGCGGCCGAGCCCGCGGCGCTGCCCGGCGCGCCGGCCCCGCGGCCGTTCCTGCGAGTGCGGTTGACGGCGGTCACGGCCCTCAGCGTAGAAGGTGGGATCGCGCCACCGTCGGTCTCACCGCAGGGCGGAGGGAAGTGGCTCCGCCCTCGACCACTCCGGGAGCGGGTCCTCCGTCCACAGGCCGGGGTGCTCGTCGATCCACCGCTGCGCGTCGAGCCGGCCCTGGCGGAGAAGCGCCTCGGCGAACTCGGGGGCGAAGAAGAGATAGCTGAGCAACTCGCCGTGGATCGCGTCCTCACCGGCGTTCAGCGAGTGGCCGAGCAGCCAGAGGTCGCGCGCCGCGGGAGCCCGCCTCATGCTCGCATACCTGTCGCTGTAGACCTCGCGTGCGATCTTCCCGACCGCGTCCGGATCCTCGGGCGCGACGAAGATGTAGGGAACGGGGCGCAGGGGATCCCCCGCTCCGCCCCCACCCCGGCCCGCCTCGTCCGCCCGGGCGAGCTTGTTCTTGGGGCCAGGGTGCGCACGTCCTGCGCGAGCGGATCGCCGAGCACGGCCTGCGCGAGCTGGGCCGCTCCGGCGAAGAAGTCCGGCTGCCGGTCGGGCGGCGGCGTGCGCGTCGGGGTGACCGCGTTGAGCGCGATCACGATCACGCGCTCGGCCCCGAGCCACAGGGCCGGCTTGATCGGCGTGTTCAGGCGCGTGCCGCCGTCGGAGTACCAGCCGGCCGCGGCCTCGGGGGCCGTCACGCGCACGGCAGGGAACACCGCCGGGATCGCCCCGGAGGCCATCACGTGCTGCGCCTCGAACTCCGCCGTGGAGACGTAGTCGATCGCACGCTCCGGGTCCTGTGGGCGGTGTGGGACGCCGCCACGGTGAAAGACGACCGACCGATTCGTGTAGGCGCCGGTCGCGACGACGGCGATCGCCGACAGCCGGTCGTTCTCGATGTTGCGGTTGAGCTGCTCGAACCGGATCTCGCGCCTGAGCGTGTCGGGAAGCGGCTTGGGGTCGAGCAGCGACACCGCGTCCATCCGGGGGATGGCGAGGAATTCGCCGACGTAACGGAGGAAGCGTCCCAGGCCGCCGGGCGAGACGACGGGTGCGAGCACGTCCTCGAACCGGAGGCTGCGCCACAGCTCAGCTCCGCCGTCGACGATCCGCTGAGCGCTCTTCTCCCAGTTCGCGGCGAGGTACGACGCGTTGAACGCCCCGACGCTCGTCCCGAGGATCAGCTTGACCTGCCCCTTGAGCCTCGGCAGCAGGACGGAGAGGGCGCCGAACTCGTACGCGCCCCTCGCCCCGCCTCCGGCCAGGACGAGCGCGGCGTTGCCCCCCGCGCCCTCGACAGTTGGACTCATCTCTCAGACCTCCTGATGGCAGTCATCCGGTCACGCGCGCGTCGACGCGCGCTCGCTTGCTCGGTGCGGTGGTGGCGGGCGCGGCGCTGTCGTTCGCCCTCAGCTCACGTCGGTGGATCATGTTGAAGGCGGCACGCTCGGCGAGCGCGCTGATCGTGGCCGTCGGGTTGCGCGACAGCGACGTCGGGATGATCGAGGCGTCGACGACGAACAGCCCGGGATAGCCGTGAACCTCGCCGAGGTCGTTCACGACTCCGCGCCTGCGATCGTCAGCCATCGCGCAGCCCCCCAGCGGATGGGCGGTGAGCAGCTCGCGGAGCGGCGGGCTCCACAGCGGGCTGGGCACGTAGTCGCCGTCGAGTGCCCCGCTCAGCGCCCGTAGCGCGTCCTCGAGCTCGAGAAAGCTTCGCTCGCTCCGCTTAGGGTCCCAGCGCAGATCGAGGTTGCCGTCACCGTCGATCAGGAGCTGTCCGTCGGCGGCGTCCTCGCACATCCCCAGGTACGGCAGAAAGCCCCGCGTGCGGCCGCCGCCGAACAGGCGCTCGCGCTCGTGGCTCAGGCGGTCGGTGGCGCCGCGGATGCCGAGGCTCCCCTGCAGGAACAGCCTCGCCCAGCGGATCAGGTTCAGCGTCGGAGCGGCGTTGGCGAGCATCCCCTCGATGAACCACAGCGCGGGGTCGGGATAGCCGAGGTCCTCGACGAAGATCCGCTGCCGCGCGGTCGAGAAGTCGGCGCCCACGGTGATCGCCGGCCCGCGGCCCGGATCGACGTCGCGATCGGTCAGGGTGCCGGCCAGGAGGAGGTCGCCGTTGCCGGAGAACCCGCGCCCCAGCGTCGGGCTCAGCCGCCCCAGGGTGCGGTGCCAATCGCGGCAGCGCAGGAGCAGCTCGTTCGTTCCGAGCGTCCCGGCCGACACGATCACCGTCTCGGCGTCGACGGATCCCGGCTCGACCCGCTTCGGCGCGTCCGGATCGAGTCGGTCGAAGCTCACGCGATAGCCATCGCCGCGGAGCGGCTCGATCCGGTCCGCCCTGTGGAGCGGATGGATCTCGGCGCCGTGGCGCTCGGCGAGCGGCAGGTAGTTCAGGTCGAGCATGTTCTTCGCCCGCGGGGCGCAACCGATCGCGCAGTTGCAGGAGTAGTCGCACGGCAGCTGCCGCTCGCCGCCGTGCGGGTTGCGCCGCCCCTGCCCGGTGTAGACGGCGATGTCGACGAGCTCCGGGCTGTGGCCCAGCGCTCGGCAGGCGTCCTCGAACGCCGACGTCCGGGTGGGCAGCGTGCGCCCGGCGGGCGGCGTCAGCGGCGCCGCGTCGAGCATCCCCTTCGCCAGGTCGTAGTACGGCCCGAGCACGTCGGCGTTTACGCTCGACGGCCAGCGCCGATCCTCGAAGACGCTCGCGGGCGGCCGCACGTGAACGTTGAAGTAGTGCAGCGAGCCGCCACCGACGCCGCTGCCCTGGATGACGTGCATGCCGCGGAACGCCTTGTACTCGATCAAGCCGAACCGCTCTGCGCCCATGTCCCAGAAGGCGTCCCGCGCGATCTGGCTCGGCGAGCGAGGGAACTGCGTGCCGCCCCAGCGGCGGCCGCGCTCGAGTATGCAGACGGAGCGGCCGGCCTGCGCCAGCCGGCAGCCGAGGATGCTGCCGCCGAAGCCCGACCCGATCACAACCACGTCGTAGGAGTCCTTCATTCAGCGTCCTCCTACGAGGGCGTCGCGACGCCGCCGGC
>JBLNDU010000045.1:0-8819 GCA_050261935.1 Nocardioidaceae bacterium
TCGACGTCACGCGCGGGCTCACGCCGGCCAAGCTGCTGTCCGTCCTCGAGACGATGAACGTCGTCGAGATGATGATGGGGATGCAGAAGATGCGGGCCCGCCGCACGCCGTCGAACCAGGCTCACTCGACGAGCGTGCGCGACAACCCGCTGCAGGTCGCCTGCGACGCCGCCGAGGGGGCGCTGCGCGGCTTCGACGAGCTCGAGACCACGCTCGGCGTCGTGCGCTACGCGCCGCTCGTCGCGCTCGGCCTCCAGGTCGGCGCCCAGGTCGGGCGCGGCGGCGTGCTGACTCAGTGCGCCCTCGAGGAGGCCACGGAGCTCAGCCTCGGCATGCGCGGCCTCACCGGCTACGCGGAGACGATCTCGGTCTACGGCACCGAGCAGGTGTTCATGGACGGCGACGACACGCCGTGGTCGAAGGCCTTCCTCGCCTCGGCCTACGCCTCGCGCGGGATCAAGATGCGCTTCACCTCCGGAACCGGGTCCGAGGTCCAGATGGGCAACGCCGAGGGCAAGTCGATGCTCTACCTCGAGATCCGCTGCGTGCTCGTCGCGAAGGGCGCCGGCGTCCAGGGGCTCCAGAACGGCTCGATCAGCTGCATCGGCGTGCCGGGCGCCGTCCCGTCCGGCATCCGCGCGGTGCTCGCGGAGAACCTCAGCGCCAGCCTGGTCGATCTCGAGTGCGCGTCCGGCAACGACCAGACCTTCTCGCACTCGGACATGCGGCGCACCGCACGGCTCTTGATGCAGTTCCTGCCCGGCACCGACCTCGTCTGCTCGGGTTTCTCGGCCGTGCCGAACTACGACAACATGTTCGCCGGCTCGAACCTCGACACGGAGGACTACGACGACTGGAACGTGATCCAGCGCGACCTCAAGGTCGACGGCGGGCTCAGGCACCTGCCCGACGAGCAGATCCTGGCGATCCGCAACAAGGCCGCGCGGGCCCTCCAGGCGGTGTTCGAGCAGTTCGGCTTCGCGCCGATAACCGACGAGGAGGTCGAGGCGGCCACCTACGCGCACGGCAGCGAGGACCTGCCGCGTCGTGCCGTGCTCGAGGACCTCAAGGCGGCGCAGGCGATGGACGAGCGCGGCGTCACCGGCATCGACGTCGTCAGGGCGCTCGAGGCGGGCGGCTTCCGCGACGTCGCGGAGAGCTACCTCTCCGTGCTTCGCCAGCGAGTGGCCGGCGATCTGCTGCAGACCTCGGCGATCATCGGCAAGGACGGGGAGACGCTCAGCGCCGTCAACGACCCCAATGACTACGCCGGTCCCGCCACGGGCTACCGGCCCTCGGGCGGCCGCTGGGAGGAGATGAAGCGGCTGCGCAACGCGATGAGCCACGAGTAGCCCGAGCCCGATCGGACGCGAGGAGGAGTGAACATGGCTGCCACCGAGAGCGCTCCGGGCGGAGCGGCGACCGCCGAGCGCAGGCTGGAACTCAAGGAGATCCGGACCGCGGAGCGCGGCACCCGCGAGGACGAGGTCGTCGTTGCGCTCTCGCCGGCCTTCGGCATCACGTTCTCGAGGACGATCGTGGACGTGCCGCTGGCGGATCTCGTCCGCGAGGTCCTGGCCGGCATCGAGGAGGAGGGCGTCGTCGCGCGCGTGATCAGGGTCCGCGACAGCTCGGACCTGGCCCTGATCGCGCACACCGGCGCGAAGCTGAGCGGATCCGGGATCAGCGTGGGGATCCAGTCCCGCGGGACGACCATGATCCATCAGCGCGACCTCGCCCGCCTCAGCAACCTCGAGCTCTTCCCGCAGGCGCCGCTGCTAGACCTTGAGACGTTCCGACACATCGGCCGCAACGCCGCCCGCTACGCGAAGGGCGAGGCGCCCGAGCCCGTGCCGGTGCGCAACGACTTCATGGCTCGCCCCCGCTTCCAGGCGAGGGCCGCCGTGCTGCACATCAAGGAGACGGAGTCGGTCGAGCCCGGCAAGCCGCCGGTGGAGCTCGCAGTCACGATCGGATGAGCGCCGAGCCGGGAGGGCGGGTCGCGCCGGCGGAGTCGACCGACCGGGCGGAGCGCGAGGCGGCGCCCGCGAGCGACGAGCTCACGCGCACGCTCGTCGTGGGCGTCGACATCGGCAACTCGACCACCGAGGCGTGCGTGGCCGCCATCGAGCCGCTCGGGATCGTCTACCTCGGCTCGAGCCTGGCGCAGACGACCGGGGTCAAGGGCACCACGGACAACATCCCGGGCGTCGTCAGGGCGGTCACCGGCGCGCTCGCCGACGCCGGCGTCAAGCTCGACGAGATCCGCCAGGTGCTCGTCAACGAGGCAACGCCGGTGATCAGCGGCCTCGCGATGGAGACGATCACGGAGACGATCATCACCGAGTCCACGATGATCGGGCACAACCCGGCCACGCCCGGCGGGCTGGGGCTGGGAGTGGGCACGACCGTGGCGTTCGAGCGGATGCTCGGCGGTCGCGAGGGCGAGGAGGTCATCTGCGTGATCCCCCGGCACGTCGACTTCGCCGACGCGGCCAGGGGCATCAACCGGGCGGTCGGGCGCGGCGTGGAGGTCAAGGGCGCCGTCGTCCAACGCGACGACGCGAGGCTGATCGCCAACCGGCTCGAGCGCAACATCCCGATCGTCGACGAGGTCAAGCTGATCGACAGGGTGGCGCTCGACATGCCGGCGGCGGTCGAGGTGGCCGCCCCCGGCCGGACGATCAGGACGCTCTCGAACACCTACGGGCTGGCCACCGTGTTCGGGCTCGACCACGACGAGACGCGCATGGTCGCGCCCGTCTCGCGGGCGCTGATCGGCAACCGCTCGGCCGTGGTGATACGCACCCCCAAGGGCGACATCACCGCGCGTCAGATCCCGGCCGGCTCGATCACGCTGATCGGGGCGAAGTCGACGCTCAGCATCAACATGGACGCCGGCGCGGGCGAGATCATGAACGCGCTCCGGCGCGTGCAGCCGCTAGAGGACGCCACCGGCGAGGCCGGCACGAACGTCGGCGGGATGCTCGCGACCGTCCGCGAGACGATGGGCGACCTGACCGGGCACGACCCCGGGGAGATCAGGATCCGCGACGTGCTGGCCGTCGACACGTTCGTGCCGCAGGAGGTCCGCGGCGGGCTGGCGGGCGAGTTCCGGCTCGAGAACGCCGTGGCGCTCGCCGCCATGGTCCGCACGAGCCGCGGCCCGATGGAGCAGGTCGCCAGCGAGACGACGCGCAGCACCGGCGTCGACGTTGTGATCGAGGGCGTAGAGGCGAACATGGCCGTGCTCGGCGCGCTCACTACGCCGGGCACCGCCGAGCCGCTGGCGGTGCTCGACCTGGGCGGCGGCTCGACGGACGCCGCGCTCGCAGTCCCGGGCGAGCCGGTCCGCACCGTGCACGTGGCGGGCGCCGGCGACCTGGTGACCAAGCTGATCGCCTCGGAGCTCGGCATCGAGGACCTCGAGGTGGCCGAGAGCATCAAGCGGCACCCGCTCGCGAAGGTCGAGAGCCTGTTCCAGGTCCGGCTCGAGGACGGGACCGTCTTCTTCTACGACGAGCCGCTGGCGCCCGAGGTCTTCGCCCGCGTCGTGACCCTGCGGGAGGACGGCGGCATGTCCCCCATCCCCACGAGGCACGGGCTCGAGCGCATCCGGCAGGTGCGACGCGAGGCAAAGCACCGCATCTTCGTGGTCAACTCCCTGCGCGCGCTCGAGCAGGTGGCGCCGCACGGCACCGTGCGGGCGATCGACTTCGTCGTGCTGCTCGGCGGCTCGGCGCTCGACTTCGAGATCCCGGAGATGATCTCGGCCGCGGTGGCCGAGCACGGCATCGTCTGCGGCACGGGCAACGTGCGCGGCAGCGAGGGGCCCCGCAACGCCGTGGCCACCGGGCTCGTCTCGTCCTTCGCGGCGTACGGAGGCTGAGCGATGGCCCGCCGGGAGCAGCAGGCCTCCGAGCCGCCGGCGGTCGTGGTCGCCTACCGCCCCCACCCCGGCTGCGGGCGGGCGCTCCACGAGGTCTGCGCCGGCATCGAGGAGGAGGGCGTCCACTTCCGGGCGGTCGAGCTCGAGTCGTGCGACGCCGCGGCGCTCGCGCACGAGGCCGCCAGGCAGTCGCCGCTGCTGGTGGGCGTGGGGCTGGACGAGGGCGAGCTGTGCATTCACGTCGCAGCCCTCCCGGCCGAGGCCCCGCTCGAGCGCCTGCGAACGGGCCCGGACGAGCCGAGCTGCCCGCGGCACATCGGGCACAACGCCGCACGGCTCGTCAAGGTGATGCCGCTCAAGCGCTACGGCGGCGGCGAGGCGGACGCGCTCGGGTGAGGCGCTGCAGAGCCGAGCGGACGAGGACGGAGGTCGGCGCCGAGCCGTGGGCGGGCGCCTGAGAGACGCGCGGAGGTGAGCCAAGCATGAGCCAGCAGGTGACGCTCGATGCCGCCGAGACGGTGATCGCGGCCGCGAAGCGGAAGGCGGTCGAGATCGGGCAGCCGATGAACATCGCGGTGGTTGACGCTGGAGCGCGACTGGTCGCTTTCGCCCGGATGGACGGCGCGATCCTCGCCAGCATCGACATCGCCCAGCGCAAGGCGCTGACGGCCATGATGCTGAAGATGCCGACGAGCGAGCTTGGGCCCCTGTGTCAGCCCGGCGCGCCGCTGTACGGCCTCGAGGTCACGAACGGCGGCCTCGTGAGCTTCCCGGGCGGCATCCCGCTCGGCGGCGAGGACGGCGAGCCGGTGGGCGCGATCGGCGTCAGCGCCGGGTCGGTCGAGCAAGATCAGGAGGTGGCCGAGGCGGGCGCGGCCGCCTTCGCCGACGTGTGACCCCCGGTCGGCCAGACTACCGGTAGCGGCCGGGCTCCCAGAGCGGCTCCTCGCCGCCGTTCGCCTCTCGGCTGAGGATGAAGAGGAGGTCGGAGAGCCGGTTGAGGTAGCGCAGGACGTCGGGGTTGCCGTCCTCGACCCGGAGCGCACGCCGCTCGGCCCGCCGGCACACCGTGCGGCAGACGTGGAGCTGCGCGGCCGCGCGCGTGCCGCCGGGCAGGACGAAGGACCTGAGCGGTCGCAGGTCGGCGTTGACCTCGTCGCAGGCGCGCTCGAGCCACTCGACCTGCTCCCCGGTCACCCGCAGGCGCTCGCGGTCGCCCTCGTGCGGCACGCTGAGGTCCGCGCCGAGGTCGAACAGGTCGTTCTGGACGCGGAGCAGCCAGTCGCGCGTCCGCTCGGGCATGCCGTCCACCGTGCGGGCCACCCCGACCTGCGAGTTCAGCTCGTCGATCTCGCCGTAGGCCTCGATGCGCGGGTGCGTCTTGGGCACGCGGCTCCGGTCTCCGAGGTGGGTCTCGCCGGCGTCGCCGAGGCGCGTGTAGATCCGAGTCAGGTTCACCGTCATGACCCGGGGGACGGTTGCACTCGCGGACGCGGCAGTCAAACGGCGGACCTCGCGCGCCAAGTAGGGCCGCGCCGAAACCGAACGCGGGGCGCGGAGTAATCCATAGGCATGGGAAGAGCGATGTGGGACAGGTTGCGAAGCGGCGCACGCAGCGCGCGCAACATCGGTCAGTGCGCGCGGCTCGACGTGCCCTGGGCGCGCTGGTGGCCGGCCCGTTGGCTGCGTGAAGCCGTCTACAGCTTCGTGCTCGGCCCGCTCATGAGGCTTTACATCAGGCGCCGCGTGCTCGGCGCAGAGCGGTTCGACGAGCTCGAGCCGCCGGTGATCCTCGTCTCGAACCACCAGAGCCACATCGACACCCCGCAGATCCTGACCGCGCTGCCGCGCAAGTGGCGCCAGCGCACCGCCGTGGCGGCGGCCGCGGACTACTTCTACTGCAACCGGCTCGTGGCGGCGATCGTCTCGCTCGCCTTCAACACCGTGCCGATCGAGCGCCGCGGGCGCGGCCTCGATCGCGACGCGAAGCGCCACCTCGACCGCGTGCTGGGCCAGCGCTGGAACCTGCTGATCTACCCCGAGGGCACGCGCTCCCGCAACGGCGAGGTCGGGCGCCTTCGCACCGGTGCCGCGGCGATCGCGGTCGAGCACGGCCTGAAGATCGTGCCTATCGAGGTCAAGGGCACCCACAGCGCCATGCCGCCCGGCCGCTCCTGGCCGCGTCGCCTCCGTCGAGGCTGGCGCTCGACCAGGCATCCCGTGACGGTGCGCTTCGGCGCGCCGATCGTGCCGCTGCCGGGCGAGGACCGTCACGACGTGACGGCGCGGCTGCGCGCCTTCTACGGCCAGGAGCCGCTGCCGGTGCCGATCGGCGAGCCGGCTCCGCCGCCGGCGCGCGAGCCGGTCGCGGCGAGCGTCTGAGTTCGCCTCCGGCGTAGAGCGGACCGACTCGCGCGATGGCCGACCTGGCGCGAAGGCGCTACGCGGCCGCCCGCAAGGATGGGCCCGCGACTTGTCAAGGCGCTCCGGGTGGGGATAGGTTCCGCGTGCGGACCATTCGGCCGCGAAGAGGAGCGCAGGCTCCGCGCGGCGCACATCGGATCTTCCGAGGAGGGCCTCTATGGCGACTGCAGGCGCGACGGTAGGCGAGAAGACCGGCTGGCGTGCGTCCGTCTTAGGCGAGCACGTATCCGAGTTCCTCGGCACGTTCGTGCTCCTCTTCCTCGGCGACGGCGTGGTCGCGATGGCCGTCTCCGCCCTCAACCAGTCCGGCCGCGGCGACGCGATCTTCATGGCGAGCGGCGACTGGCTCATCATCGTGTTCGGCTGGTTCTTCGCCGTCACGTTCGGCGTATACGTGGCCGGCGGAATCAGCGGCGCCCACCTCAATCCGGCGGTCACGATCTCCTTCGCCGTCAGGCGCGGGTTCGCATGGAGCAAGGTGCCGGGCTACATCGCCGCTCAGATGCTCGGCGCCTTCGTGGCGGCGGCGCTCGTCTACGCGGTCTACAAGGGCGCGATCGACAGCTACGAGCGGGCGAACGACATCACCCGCGGCGACCCCGACTCGGTGCCAACCTTCAGCATCTTCGCGACCTTCCCGGCGCCGTACCTGCAGAACTGGGTCGGGCCGTTCGTGGATCAGGTCGTGGGCACGGCGTTCCTCGTCGGGCTCATCTTCGCGGTGTCCGATGAGCTGAACCAGCCCGTGCGAGCCAACCTCGCGCCATTCATCGTCGGCCTGATCGTCGCCGCGATCGGCATCTCGATCGGCGCGAACGCCGGCTACGCGATCAACCCGGCGCGCGACTTCGGCCCACGCGTATTCGCCTGGATCGCCGGCTGGGGCGACGTGGCGATGCCGGGCGATTACGGAAACGTCAACACCTTCTTCTGGATACCGATCGTGGGGCCGATCGTGGGCGCCGTGATCGGGGCGTTCATCTACGACCTGTTCATACGCGACACGCTCGTCGCGCTCGGCAAGCGTCCGTCCCCGGAGCTCGAGGAGATGGGCGTCACGGTGGAGGACCAAGCGGGCCTCCGCGAGCACGCCGGACCCGAGCCGCACGGCCGGACCGTCGAGGAGCGCTAGGCGAGCAAGCCGACCGTGGCGCATGGCCCGACTCGGCCCGCAGCCGGCGCGCCGCGCGGGCTGCGGGCACGGGCATCGCCGGCTGACTCGAGCTCGCGCGGCCCCGCCGGGGCCGGCGCAGCGGCGCGCCACGCGGGCGCGGCCCAGATGAGAGGGAGATCATGAAGAAGCTGATCAACGCACCCGAGGACGTCGTCCGCGAGGAGCTCGAGGGCATCGCGGCCGCGCACGGCGATCGCGTGCGGGTGTCGCTCGACCCCGCCTACGTCGTCCGCGCCGACGCGCCGGTCGAGGGCAAGGTGGGCGTGATCTCGGGCGGCGGCTCCGGCCACGAGCCGATGCACGGCGGCTACGTAGGCCGCGGCATGCTCGACGCCGCCTGCCCGGGCGAGGTGTTCACCTCGCCCACCCCCGACCAGATGATGGAGGCCACGAAGGCCGTCGACGGCGGCGCCGGCGTGCTCCACATCGTGAAGAACTACACCGGCGACGTGATGAACTTCGACATGGCCGCCGACCTGGCGCGCGGCGAGGGCGTCGAGGTCGCGTCGGTCGTGGTCGACGACGACGTCGCCGTGCAGGACAGCCTCTACACGGCCGGCCGCCGCGGCGTCGGCGTGACCGTGCTGGCGGAGAAGCTGTGCGGCGCCGCGGCCGAGGAGGGGCGCCCGCTCGCCGAGGTCGCCGAGATCTGCCAGCGCGCGAACGCGCAGGGGCGGAGCATGGGCATGGCGCTCACCCCCTGCGTCACGCCCAGCTCGGGCGAGCCGAGCTTCGACCTCCCCGACGACGAGATGGAGATCGGGATCGGGATCCACGGCGAGCCCGGCCGCGAGCGCGTCAAGCTCGAGCCGGCGGCGAGGATCGTCGAGCGCCTGGCCGGCGCGGTGATCGAGGACCTGCCCTTCGAGTCCGGCGACGAGGTGCTCGCCTTCGTCAACGGCATGGGCGGCACGCCGCTCATCGAGCTCTACGTCGTCTACAACGAGCTGCACAAGCTGCTCTCGGCGCGCGGCATCGCGATCACGCGCCGGCTGATCGGCTCCTACATCACCTCGCTCGAGATGGCGGGCTGCTCGATCACCCTGCTCCGCCTCGACGACGAGCTGACGCGGCTCTGGGACGCGCCGGTCGACACGCTCGCGCTGCGCTGGGGCGCCTGAGCGCGGAGGCGCGGGCGTGGCGGAGGAGATCGGCTACGACGACGCGGTCGCCTGGGTCAGGGCCTTCGCGGCGGCCGTCGCCGAGCGCCGCGACGAGCTCACGCGCCTCGACCGCGAGATCGGCGACGCCGACCACGGCACGAACATGGACCGCGGGATGCGCGCCGCCCTCGAGCGCCTCGACGCGCTCGAGGGTGAGGACGTGAGCGCC
>JBLNDU010000046.1:0-4840 GCA_050261935.1 Nocardioidaceae bacterium
GTGCGCTCGTACCGTGACCTGCCCAAGATCCTCTACCACCTGCAGGTGAAGGAGCGCGACGAGCCGCGCCCGCGCGCCGGCGTGCTCCGCACGCGCGCGTTCATCATGAAGGACTCGTACAGCTTCGACCGCGACCTCGACGGGCTGGACCGCGCCTACGAGCTCCACATCGGCGCCTACGACCGCATCCTCGATCGCTGCCGGCTCGACTGGCACCGGGTCGAGGCGGACGTCGGCATGATGGGCGGCCTCGGCGCGCACGAGTACATGGCCCCCTGCGCGGCGGGCGAGAACGAGGTCGCGCTGTCCGATGCCGGTTACGCGGCGAACGTCGAGATCGCCCGCGCCGCCGCGCAGGCGGTCGACGGTCTGCCCGCGCCGCTCGACGCGCCCGATTCCGTCGAGACCCCCGCCGCCGCGACGATCGAGGCGGTCTCCGTGATGCTGGGCGTCCCGCCCGGCGCGCTGCTGAAGGCGATCCCGGTGGTGGTCGAGGGACGCGGCCCCGTGCTCGTGGTGGTCCGCGGCGACCACCGCCTCAACGAGATCAAGCTGCAGAACGCGCTCGGCGCGCCCGCCCGCCCCGCCGAGCCCGACGAGGTGCGGGCGACGTTCGCCGCCGAGCCCGGCTTCATAGGGCCCGTCGGGACCCCCGTCGAGGTGATCGCCGACGAGGCGGTCCGGGGGCTGCGCGGCCTGGTGGCGGGCGCGAACGAGCCCGACCGGCACCTGCGCGGCGTCGAGCCGGGGCGCGACTTCGAGCCGACCTGGGCCGACGTCCGGCGCGTCGAGGCGGGCGACCGGTGCCCGAACGGGGGCGCGATCCGGATCGAGCCCGCGATCGAGGTGGGCAACATCTTCAAGCTCGGCACGCGCTACTCGGAGCCGATCGGCGCCCGCTACGTCGACGAGGCGGGTGCCGAGCAGCTCATCCTCATGGGCTCCTACGGCATCGGCCCGGCACGCATCGTGGCGGCGGCGATCGAGCAGGGCGCCGACGACGCCGGCATAGCCTGGCCGCGCGAGCTGGCGCCGTTCGACGTCGAGCTCGTGGCGCTCGGCCGGGAGGGGGAGGAGGCCCGCGCCGTCGCCGACCGCCTCTACGACGAGCTGCGCGAGGCCGGTCTCGACGTGCTCTACGACGATCGTTCGGCGAGCGCCGGCGAGAAGTTCGCCGACGCCGAGCTGCTCGGCTGCCCGCTGCGGCTCACGGTCGGGCGGCGCAGCCTCGAGGCGGGCGAGGTCGACGTGCAGTTGCGGCGCGGCCGCGAGACCCGTGCGCTGCCGCTCGCGGGCGCGGCGCAGGCGGCGGCCGAGCTGTGGCGCACGCTCCCGTGAGCGGCGGCGTCGAGCAGCCCGACGGGTCGAGCGACGCAGCGGACGGCCCGGACGAGCGCCCGCGCCTGACGCTCAAGCGGCTGCTCGGGCTCGATCGCTCCGGGCCGCCGCCGCCCGAGACGCTGCGCTCACAGCCGCTGCGCCCCTGGACGCTGCCGAACGCGATCGGCTACGTCCGCCTCGCGCTCATCCCGGCCTTCCTCGTCGTCGCGCTCTCCGCGGACGACGGGCGCGACCCGCTCGCGGTCGTCCTGTTCGCGATCGTCGCCTGGGGCGACTACCTGGACGGCATGGCGGCTCGCGTCACCGGCCAGTACAGCCGCCTCGGCGCGCTGCTCGACCCGCTCACCGACCGCCTGCTCGTGCTCTCCGCGGCGCTCGTGGCGTGGCGCTTCGAGCTGCTGCCGCGCTGGGCGCTGGCCGTGCTCGCGGCCCGCGAGCTGCTGATGCTGCTGCTCACCCAGCTCGCGATGCGGCACGGGCTCGAGCTGAGCGTCAACATGGTCGGGCGCTGGGCCGTCTGGCCCACGATGACCGCCCTGGCGCTCGCGCTGCTCACCGACGGCTGGGCGGTCGAGGCGCTGCTCTACGTCGGGCTCGCGCTGACGCTGGCGGCGACGGCGCTCTACCTGCGCGACGGGATCAGGGCACTGCGCGGGCTGGACCCTCAAGCTGACCTAGATGCTTCGACCTATACTCCACGTCCTGGCCCGCGATAGGACGACGACGACGCGATGGACGCCTTTCCCGATCTGGGCACGCTCTCCGACGACGAGCTGAAGAGCCTGATCCAAGAGCTCACGGAGGAGGAGCAGGAGGTCTCGTACCGCCGTCGCCTCCTGCACGGGAAGATCGACATCCTGCGCGCGGAGCTCGTCAACCGGCTGCGCAGGAAGCACGAGGAGGGGCGGGCCGTCATCACGGGCGCCGACGTGCAGCAGCTCACGGACATCCTGGCCGGTAAGGCCATCCCCGACGCCGACGTCGAGTAAGGCGGCGGCCGTGCACTGCCCCGAGTGCGGCTTCGTCAACGCCGAGGGCGCCAACTACTGCCAGAAGTGCGGCGCCTTCCTGGCCGACGCCCCGGACGGCGACCCCGACACGACGGAGGTCTTCCAGCTGCAGGAGACGGGGGAGCTGCGGCCGGTCGACCTCGCCGCCGCCCGCGCCGAGGGCGCCACGCTCGTGATCCGCTCGGGCGGCGGACGCGCCGGCGAGGCCTTCAGCGTCACGAGCGACCGCGTGACGATCGGGCGCAGCCCGGAGGCGGAGATCTTCCTCGACGACGTGACCGTCTCCCGCAATCACGCGCTCCTCGTGCGCCGGCGCGACGGCCTCTACATCGACGACCTCGGCTCGCTCAACGGCACGTACGTGAACCGGCGCCGGATCGACTCGCACCGGCTCCAGAACGGCGACGAGCTGCAGGTCGGCAAGTACAAGCTGACCTACTTCGAGGCGTGACGAACGAGGGCGGGAACGGCGCGGCTCCCGGACGGCCCTCGAAGGCGCTCACGATCGGCGCCGTCGTGAAGCAGCTCGAGCGCGAGTTCCCGGACATCTCGATCTCGAAGGTGCGCTACCTCGAGGACCAGAAGCTGCTGTCGCCGCGCCGCACGCCGGGCGGCTACCGCCTCTACACGGCCGGCGACGTCGAGCGGCTGCGAACGATCCTGCGGCTGCAGCGCGACGAGTTCCTGCCGTTGCGGGTGATCCGCCAGGAGCTGGCGTCGGGCCGCGCCGACCCCGAGGTCACGCGCGGGGTGGCCTCGGAGCAGAAGCGCGCGCTGCGTCGATCCACGTTCGCCGTGCGGGGCCCGGGCTCGCTCTACCGGCTCGAGGACGTGCTCGACGACACGGGCGCCGACCGCGCCCTCGTCAAGGAGCTCGAGGACTTCGGCGTAATCCGGGGCGAGCGCCGCGACGGCGAGCTGCTGTACGACGACACGGAGCGCGAGATCGTGCGGGCGGTCACGGAGCTCAAGCGGTTCGGCGTCGGCGGCCGCAACCTGCGCGTGTTCCGCACCTCGGCGGACCGCGAGGCGGCGCTGCTCGAGCAGATCCTGGCGCCGGCGCTCCGCTCGCGGAACCCCGAGCGCCGCAAGGAGGCGGTCGAGGCGCTCGAGAACCTGGCCACGGTCGCCTCGCACCTGAAGCACCTGCTCCTGATCCGCGACCTGCGCAAGCTCACCGGATAGGCCGGCCGCGGACCTGCGCGACCACATCCAGGACATCCCGGACTGGCCGCGCCCGGGGATCGTCTTCAAGGACATCACGCCGCTGCTGCTCGACGCGGGCGCGCTGCGCCAGGCGGTGGACGCGCTCGCAGCCTACGCGCGCGAGCGGCGCACGGACTACGTGGTGTCGGCCGAGGCGCGCGGCTTCGTGCTCGGGGGCGCGGTGGCAGCCGCCGTGGACGCCGGCTTCATCCTCGCGCGCAAGCCGGGCAAGCTGCCGCGCGCCACAGCCTCGGTCGAGTACCAGCTCGAGTACGGCGTGGACGCGCTCGAGGTGCACAGCGACGCGATCGCCGACGGCGCGCGCGTGCTCGTGCACGACGACCTGCTGGCCACCGGCGGCACTGCCGCGGCGCTCTGCGGGCTAGTCGAGCGGGCCGGCGGAATCGTGGCAGGATGCGCGTTCGTGGTGGAGCTCGGCTTCCTCGGCGGGCGCAGCCGGCTGCGCGGCTTCGACGTCGAGAGCCTCGTCGTCTACGACTCGGAGTGAGGCGGCCGTGCCGACCGTGAGCTCAGCCCGCACGCTCGGGGCCGCTCCCGAGACGGTCTGGCACGTGGCGAGCGACCCGTGGCGGCTGCCGGCCTGGTGGCCCGGGGTGGAGCGGGTGGAGCAGGTCGACGCGGGTGCCTGGACGGCGGTGCTCTCGTCGCCCAAGGGGCGCACGATCCGCGCCGACTTCACCCGCCTCGCCGCAGAGCCCGCGCGGCTCCTCGCCTGGCGTCAGGAGCTCGCCGGCTCGCCGTTCGATCGGGTGCTGTCGGAGTCGGTCACGGCGCTCCTGCTCGAGCCCGGGGACGGCGGCGGCACCCACGTCGAGCTCAAGCTGCGAAACCGCACGCGCGGCCTCGCTCGACTCGGCAGCCTCCAGATGGGCGCGGCGATGCGACGCCAGCTCGATGCCGCCCTCGACGGGCTCGAGGCGCTCGTCTGAGCCCCTCCGACCGCCGGCGCGGCCGGGTTGTCGGCCGGACGCGCGGCGGGCGGCCGGCCGAGCCCCCTGGCGTCGCCGTGGCGGCCGCCGAGCTCCCTAGCCTGAAGTTACTCCGAGTAGTCGGGTCTCGGTAGAGCGCAATCCCGCTTCTGGTGCGGGTTCGCGGGTTTCGTGAGGCTGTCGAGCGTAGCCAAGAGTATTGGTCTGGGTCCGGTCCGAGGGATAGGTGATAATGGCGGTGTGGAGCGGAAGTCGGGCGCGATGCACGTGGCCAAGATCGTGCGCCGCCACGGGGATCGCGTCTACAGCTCGCACCTTGTCCGGCGCTCGGTC
>JBLNDU010000047.1:0-4415 GCA_050261935.1 Nocardioidaceae bacterium
CCGAGCAGCACGCCCGACACGGACAGCGACTCCTCCACGAGCGTCGACATGTCCGCCATCCGGCCCTGGCGCACGGCGGTGATCCGCTTGCGCTCGGCGCCGACCCGGCGCGTGAGCCAGACGAAGAACGGCGACAGCCCGAGCGCGAAGAGCGCCAGGCGCCAGTCGAGCAGGAACATCGCCACCGTCGTGGCGAGCACGGTCGTGACGTTGGAGACGATCGACGTGGCGGTGCTCGTCACGACGTTCTGCACGCCGCCGATGTCGTTGGCGATCCGCGACTGCACCTCGCCCGTGCGGGTGCGCGTGAAGAAGGCGAGCGACATGCGCTGGAGGTGGCGGTAGACGGCGGTGCGGAGGTCGTGCATGACGCGCTGGCCGACCGTGTTCGAGAGCAGCGTCTGGCCGACGCCGAGCACGCCGGTGGCCACCGCGACGGCGATCATGCCGGCCACGAGGGCGACGAGGAGGGCGCTGTCGCGCTCCGGTATCGCCTCGTCGAGCACGGCGCGGAGCAGGAACGGCGAGACCATCCCGAGCGCGGCGGAGGTCAGGATGAGCAGGAGCACGCTCCCGAGCCGCACGGCGTGCGGCCGGAACAGCCGCGCGAGCCGGCGGAGATCCACCTCGCCGGCGCCCTCGCGGCCGTCGGCCGGCGGCGCCGAGTCGAGCGCGGGTGGGGACATCGCCCGACTGTACCGGCGCCGCGGCGCGGCGCGCGGCTCCAGGGGAAGCCGCACGCCGGCTGGGGGATTGCCCTCTGGCTGCACGCGCGCGGGACCGGGCCACGCCGCGGGGCTCGTGGCTGCCCGCGGCGCGACCTCCGCCCGCCGCCCTCCGCCCGCCGCCCGCCCGGCTATCCCTTACGAGCCCGCGAGCGCCCGACCGGCCGGAAGTAGTGCTCACGCTGCCAGTCGACGACCTTCCTTCCGATCACGGCGCCCTGCGTGTCCGCGGTGCGGAAGTGAATGCCGCCCCAGACGCGCGCGTCGATGACCTCCTCGAGCGCCTGCGAGAAGCGGTCGAAGTGGCGCGTCTGTGCCGGCGTGCCCGGGAAGCGCGAGCTGACGACGTCGAACGCGACCCTGTCGGTGCCGAAGAATTGCCGCATGGCGTTCAGGACCGCGCCGCTGACGCAGGAGTGGCCCGACGGATGCTCGGGGAAGTTGGGCGTCGCGAGCGGCGGCGTCGTGTCGGTCGCCGGGTCGAACAGCGGCCGCCAGTCGGGGTCGGCCTTCGTCCTCGGATTGCCGTCGGTCGCCGCCAGGCGGATTGCGTCGATCGGACGCCAGGAGTTCCAGTGGTACTTGTCGCTCCAGCAGCCGATCGCGCCGTCCGCCGCGGCGAGGCTGACCATCGCGAACAGGCGCGCGTTCTGCGCGGTGCTGAGCCCGACGCGGGCCGACAGCGACCGCATCACGCCGCCGTAGAGTGCCATCGGCTGTGACTGCCAGAAGATCGCGGCCTTCGTCTGGTCGTCGCTCCGCCGCGTGCTCGTGAGCGAGCCGAGCGACTTGACCTCCTTGAAGTCCCTGGCGTAGGCGTCGCTCGTGAGCGCGTTGGGGCCGTCGGAGCGGACGATCGCGGCGCTCGGGAGCATGAACGGCTTCACGTTCGCGACCCAGGGCGTGGGCTCGGGTGCGGTGAGCGGAGGCGACACGCGCCAGACGCCGGGCGTGGTGCCGAACACGAACGGGAACGGGGTGGTGGGATTGCGCCCGTCGTTGGCTCGCGCGGCGAGCATCGCGGCGGCGGCCGCCTCGCCGGTGGCGATTCCGCGGGTCTTCCCGGGCCCATCGGGCACCGCCGCCAGCGCCGCCTGGTACTGAGTCGCGAGGGCGGTCTTCGAGGCGGGTGCCACATCCACGAGCACGCGGTGGGCCGCGGTCGCGACCGCGGCGTCCTCGGAGTCGGATCGCCTGGCAGCCGGCTTGACGAGGTACGGCTGATAGCCGCCGTGGATCGCATTCACGGCGTCGTAGACGGCACCCTGGACCATCGCGAAGCTCAGCGTCGAGGCGTGCGCGGTCGGGCCGGCCGCGAAGATCGCGTTGCTGGCGTTCACGTTCCAGTCGGTCACGGCATCGCCGCGCGCGACCGCGGGCGCTCCCATCGCGGCGACCAGCGCGAGGCGACTACCGCCGGGCGCATGAGAGGACGGGTGATGGGCATCCGGGTACCTCCTCGTGTGCTGGCCCCGGTCAGCCGAGGCCTCCCGAGGTCAGCCGAGGCTACGAGGGCACCGTTCCCGCGACATCAGCGAAAGCGCCGTATTTCGCGGCGGACACACCGGGTTCTCAGGCGACGAGCCCGAGCTCCGTGGCGCGCCGGGTGGCCGCGGCACGCGAGCCGCAGCCGAGCTTGGCGAGGATGTTCGGCGGCCGTCTGGCGTTCGCCGGCCTGCGCGAACGCCGCCGCGGCCCCCTCGAGAGCTACCTCGGCGTCCTGCTCCCGGAGCTCGCGTCGCCGCGCAGGAACAGCAGCCGATCGACGCAGAGCGTCTCCTCGGCGACACGGGTCTTCCCCACGCCGGCCACGCGCGCCGCTTGACGCTGCTACGCCGGCGCCCGCGTGGCCCTCGGCGGCGGCGCCGAGTCGAGCGCGGGCGGGGCCACCGCCCGACCGTACGCGGCGCCGCGGCGCGCGGCGTGTCGCCTACCCGCGCGCGACCTGCGGCTCCCAGCGGAAGCCGCGCACCGCGATCAGGACTCCGGCCAGCGTCCAGGCGCCCAGCACTGCGACGTTGCCGGCCTCGAGCCCCGTCCCGCCGCCGGGGGCGAGTGCCCGCTGCAGCCCGTCGGCGAGGTGGAAGAGCGGGAACGCCCGCCCGATGTCCTCGAGCCAGGTCGGCAGCTGGTCGACGGGGACGAACACGCCCGAGATGAACGACAGGATCACGGCGGCGAACGGCCCGACCGCGGCCGCCGACTCCGCCGAGTCGACCACGGCGGTCACGCCGATCCCGAGCGCGCACATGCACGCGGTGCCGAGCGCCACGTAGAGCGCGATGCCCACCGAACCGTCGGCCGAGATCGAGACGTCGTACGCGAAATGGGCGATCGCCAGGAGGAGGATCGCCATCGTCGCAACCAGCACGACCGACCGCAGCGCGAAGGAGGCGATGAACGTCCAGGCCGGCACCGGTGTGCCGCGGTAGCGCTTGAGCTGACCCGACTCGCGCAGGGTGGTGAGCAACATCAGCAGCGAGGTGAACGAGGACAGCATGATCGCGTAGGCGAGCATCCCGGCCGTGAAGTACGCCTGCGCCTCCACCCGGAGGCCGCCCGAGAGCCTGGCTGTGTCTTCGCCGCTCACGAAGATCGAGTTGAACAGCACGAGCAGGAGCACCGGGAAGAACAGCGAGAAGACGAGCACGCGCGGCGTGCGCAGCGTCGCCTTGAGCCAGTAGGCGGTCTGGATCGCCACGATCCGCGCGTCACCCATCGCCGCCTCGCCCACCGCCGTCGCCGGTGACCTCGAGGAAGATGTCCTCGAGGCTCGGGCGCACCGCCTCGAGCCCCTCGAGCCTCAGCCCCTCGCGCTCCGCCCAGGACGTGAGCCGGTAGAGGGTCCGCTGGGCGTTCCGCGTGCGGAGCGTCGCCAGGTCGCCCACGAGCTCCGGGCCCTGCTCGACCGCGCCCGCGATCCGCTCCGGCTCGAGGCCGGCCGGCAGGCGGAAGCGCACCGTCGTCTCGCGCCCGAGGCCCGCCTCGAGCTCGTCCATGGTCCCGAGCGCGACGAGCTCCCCGTGCCGCAGGATCGCGACGCGGTCGGCCAGGTGCTGCGCCTCGTCCATGTAGTGGGTCGTGAGGAAGATCGTCTTGCCGAGCGCCTTGAGCCCTTCGATCATGCTCCACGCGCCGCGCCGCGCCGATGGGTCGAAGCCGGTCGTCGGCTCGTCGAGGAAGAGCAGGTCCGGATCGCCGACGATCCCCAGCGCGACGTCGACGCGGCGGCGCTGGCCGCCCGAGAGGCGCCCCACGCGGGTGTCGGCGCGCTCGCCGAGGCCGACCAACTCGAGCGTTTCCTCCACGCCGCGGGCGTGCGGGTAGAAGGCCGCGAACAGCGCGACGGTCTCGCGCACCGTCATGCTCGGGTTGAGCTCGCACTCCTGGAGCACGAGCCCGATCCGCTCGCGCCACGCCCGCGTCGGCCGTCCCGGGTCGACGCCCAGCACGGACGCCTCGCCTCCGCTGCGCGCTCGATATCCCTCGAGGATCTCGATCGTGGTCGTCTTGCCGGCGCCGTTGGCGCCGAGGAACGCGAACACCTCGCCCGCGTGGACCTCGAAGCTGATGCCGCGAACCGCCTCGTGCGCCCCGTACGCCTTGCGGAGCTCGCGGACCGAGATCACCGCGGCGTCTCCGCTGGGCCCCGCCATACGGACGTCAAAGCTAGCCGCGAACGCGGCCGGC
>JBLNDU010000048.1:0-8343 GCA_050261935.1 Nocardioidaceae bacterium
AGGTCGTCTTCGACCCGGCCGCGGTCGACGAGGAGGGCGTGCGCGAGTCGGTGCGCCGGCGCGGCTACCGCTGCGGAGGCGACCCGGACAGAGCGAGCACCGGCCAGCTCGCCCACGCGACCCAGCTCGCGCCGGTCACATGCGGGACGAAGTGCGACCGCATGCAGTACGAGCTGCCCCACACGCGCGCTCACGAGCACCACCGCGACCCGTCGGAGGCGGCGCCGCACGAGGGCCACGGCGGCATGTCGCACGACATGTCCGATCCCACCATGGCCGCGGCGATGGAGCGCGACATGCGCGACCGCTTCCTCGTCGCGCTCGCGCTCACGATCCCCGTGGTGCTGCTGTCGCCGCTGGCGGTCAACACGTTCGGAATCGAGCCCATCGACTCGCACGACGCGCGCAACTGGCTGATGCTGGTGCTGTCGGCGCCGGTCGTCTGGTACGCAGGCTGGGTCTTCCTGGGCGGCGCCTGGACGTCGCTGCGCCACCGCGCGCTGAACATGTCGGTGCTGGTAGCGACCGGCGTCCTCGCGGCCTGGCTGTCGAGCGTGCTCCTCGCGATCCTCGGGGAGGAGACCTTCTTCGAGGCGGCGGCAATGCTGGTCACCTTCGTCCTCTTCGGCCACTGGCTGGAGATGAAGAGCCGCCGGGGCACGAGCGACAGCCTGCGCGCGCTGTTCGACGTCGTGCCCCCCTCCGCCACGGTGGTCCGCGGCGGCCGGGAGCTCGAGCTGCCCACCGCGGAGATCGCGGTCGGCGACGTCGTCCGGCTGAGGCCCGGCGACAGGGTCCCGGTCGACGGCGTGGTGAGGAGCGGCTCGAGCTCGATCGACGAGAGCCTCGTGACCGGCGAGTCGATCCCGGTGGAGAAGCGGGCCGGCGACGAGGTGGTCGGCGGCTCGGTGAACCGGTCCGGCACGCTCACCCTCGAGGCCACCAGGATCGGTGCCGACACCGCGCTCGGGCAGATCATCGACCTGGTGCAGCGCGCTCAGAGCTCGAAGGCGCCCGGTCAGCGGCTCGCCGACCGCGCCGCCGGAGTGCTGGTGGTCATGGCGATCTCGGCGGGACTCCTGACCTTCGCCGCCTGGACGCTGCTCTCCGACGAGGACCTCCTGCGCGCGCTGACCTTCGCTATCAGCGCCGTCGTGATCGCCTGCCCGGACGCGCTCGGCCTCGCCACCCCGACGGCCGTGGCGGTCGGCACGGGCATCGGCGCGCGGCACGGCATCCTCATCAAGGACGCGGCCACGCTCGAGGGGATCGGCGCGCTCGACTCGGTCGTGCTCGACAAGACGGGCACCCTGACCGTGGGCGAGCCGGCGGTGACCGACCTGATCGCCTCGGGCGACCGCGCGGAGGACGAGCTGCTGCGGCTCGTGGCGAGCGCGGAGCAGGGATCCGAGCATCCGCTCGCCGCCGCGATCGTGACCGCCGCTCGCGAACGCGGGCTCGAGCTGAGCGCCGCGACCGACTTCGAGGCGATCCCCGGACGCGGCCTCGAGGCCACCGTCGGCGGCCGGCGCCTCGCGGTCGGCAACGCCGGGCTGCTCGAGCGCGAGGGGATCGGCTCCGACGGCCTGGGCGAGCAGGCGGCGCGGCTGGCGAGCGAGGGCAAGACGGCCATGTACGTCGCGGTGGATGGGCGGCCGGCCGGGCTGGTCGCCGCGGCGGATCGGCTCCGGCCGAGCGCGCGGGCCGCCGTCGGGTCGCTCGCGGAGCTGGGCCTGGAGGTGGCGCTGATCTCGGGCGACAACAGGCGCAGCGCCGAGGCCGTCGCCCGTGAGCTCGGCATCGAGCGCGTCTTCGCCGAGGTGCTGCCGGAGGACAAGGCCGACCACGTCGCGAGGCTTCAGCGGGAGGGCACGAAGGTGGGGATGGTCGGGGACGGGATCAACGACGCCCCGGCCCTGGCGCAGGCCGACGTCGGCATGGCGATCGGCGCCGGCACCGACGTGGCGGTCGAGACGGCGAACGTGGTGCTGATGCGCTCGGACCCGCTCGACATCGCCGCCGCGGTGCGGCTCTCGCGCGCCACCGTGCGCAAGATGAAGCAGAACCTGGGCTGGGCCTCGGTCTACAACGTGATGGCGATCCCGATCGCCGCCGGCGTGCTGTTCCCCTCGACCGGCATCGAGCTGCGCCCCGAGTGGTCCGCGCTCCTGATGTCGATCAGCTCAATCGTCGTGGCGACCAACGCCGTCTCGCTGAAGCGCGTCGAGCGCGAGCTGCCGGCGGCGCCGGCACAGCCGACGCCGTCCTGATCCGCTGCGCCCGCGCGCTCGCCCTCGCGATCGGCGATACTCGACGAGCTCGAAGCGCCGCTCGCGTGATCTTCCGCCAGCTCATCCACGACGACCTCGGCTGCGCCTCCTACCTGGTCGGCGACGAGGACGCCGGCGTCGCGGCGGTGGTCGATCCGAAGCTCGAGATCGATGACTACCTCGCGCTGGCCCGCTACATGGGCGTGCGGATCGAGCACGTGCTCGAGACGCACAACCACGCGGACCACGTCTCGGGCCACGGCCGCCTGGCCGCCGCCACGGGCGCGACGATCCACATCCACCGCCGCGCCGCGCCGGCATACGAGCACGACCCGTTCGACGACGGCTGGGAGCTCGAGCTCGGCAAGGTGCGCGTGCGGGCGCTCCACACGCCCGGCCACCGCCCCGAGCACACCGCCTTCGCACTCGTCGACGGAGCGCGCGGGGAGGAGCCGTGGGCCGTGCTGACCGGCGACACGCTGTTCGTGGGCGACGTCGCGCGACCCGACCTGGCCGTGGAGCGGGAGGAGGGGGCGCGCGGCATCTTCCGCTCGCTGCACTCGAAGCTGCTCGCGCTGCCGGACGACTGCGAGGTCTGGCCGGGCCATCTCGGCGGGTCGCTGTGCGGCGGGCCCGGGATGGACATGAAGGTGGCGTCCACGATCGGGTACGAGCGCGCCCACAACGATCTGCTCGCCGAGCGCGACGAGGACGCCTTTGTCGAACGGGCGATCGCGTCGCTCGGTCCGCAGCCGCCGAACTTCCAGGCGATCGTGGCGCTCAACCGCGGCGCGCTCGACGCGCGGCGCGTCGAGCCCGAGCCGCTGACGCCGCTCCAGGTGGAGCTCGGCCGGAGCGAGGGAGCGCTGATCGTCGACGTCCGCACGGAGCTGCAGTTCGGCGAGGCGCACATCGCGGGCGCCGTCTGCAACCCCGCGGTGCGGGCCGGCTTCGGCACCAAGCTCGCCTGGGTGGCCGACCGCGATCAGGATGTGATCCTCGTAGGGCGCGACGACGAGGACGCGCTGCACGCGGCGCGGCTCGCCGGCTCGGTTGGCATCGAGCGCATCCGCGGCTTCCTCGCCGGCGGCATGACGAGCTGGCGCGAGGAGCGGCGGCCGACGCAGTCGATCGAGTCGATCGGCGTCGACGAGCTCCACGCCCGCTACGCGCCGGGCGGGGAGCTCCGGCTGCTCGACGTGCGCGAGCGCTCCGAGTGGGACGCCGGCTCCATCCCGGGCGCGGTCCACCGGCCGTACCACGACATCGACCGCGTCCCCGCCGGCCTCGACCCGACGCGTCCGATCGCCGTGATCTGCTCGTCGGGGCAGCGGAGCGCCGTGGCGGCGTCGCTCCTCCAGCGCCACGGCGCGCGCGAGGTGCTGCACGTCACGGGCGGCGGCGTCGAGAGCTGGCAGCGAGAGGGCTGGCCGATCGAGACGCCCGGACGAGCCGCCGCGGCCTAGCCGGCGGCGTCGCCGTTCGCGCCCTCGCCGTCGCGCCCGACCTCGTGCAGGACGCTCCGGGCCTCGCTCTGGAGCGCCCGGTAGGAACGCTCGAACTCGCCCTCGCGCGGCGTGACCGCCGCAAGCTTGCGCAGGAGCGCGGTCACGGCGTCGCGCTCCCGGCTCACGACCTCGGCCCGCGCCATCGCCGCGTCGTGGTCGTCGGCGCGGACGAGCTCCATCGGGCGGTCCTCGCAGATCCCGACGCACGGCTGCGGAACCTCGATCCGCCCGCAGCCGATGCAGAACCAGCCGGCTATTCGCTCGGTCATCTCACAACCTCCACGCCAAGGCGCTCATTGCGGCCATCGTAGATGCGCTCACCGGACCGCTCTGCCGCTCCGTCGGCTCGGCGCCATTAGCCTGCCCACCCATGCGGGTCCTCGTCACCACGTCGCGCATGCCGTTCGGGCTCGGGCTCATCCGGCGCCTCGCCGAGGCTGGCAACGAGGTCCTCGCCTCGGACAGCTACGAGGTGGCGCCGGGAAGCCACTCGCGCTACGTGAGCCGCCGCTTCGTCACCGCGCCGGCGCGCAGCGACCCAGCCGCCTTCTGCGCGGACGTCGAGCGCATCGCCCGCGAGCAGGCCGTCGACGTGATCGTCCCGACCTGGGAGGACGTCTTCTACCTCTCGACGCGGCGCGAGCGCCTGGGCGAGGTCGCCAGGCTCTACGCCGCTCCCTTCCCGTCGCTCGCGCGCCTGCACGACAAGTGGAGCTTCGCGGAGCTCGTGAGCAGCCTCGGCATCCCCGTCCCGACCACGGCGGTGGCGCGCAGCGACGCGGAGCTGCGCGAGGCGATCGCCCGCTTCCCGCGCTACTTCGCCCGCGCCGCCTTCTCGCGCGGCGGCGTGGCGCTGCTGACCAACACCGGCCCGCTTGCGGGCCACCTGTCGCCCGACGACGTTCATCCCTCGCCCGACTCGCCCTGGCTCGTGCAGGAGTTCGTGGACGGTCCGATGCTGTGCACCTACAGCACGCTGCACGACGGACGCGCCACTGCCCACTGCGCCTACCGCGCGCCGCTGCAGTGGCAGCACTCGACCGGGATCCAGTTCGAGTCGCTCGCCGGAGGCGAGACGCTCGCCCACGTGGAGCGCATCGGCGGCGAGCTCGGCTACACGGGCCAGATCTCGTTCGACTTCGTCGACGCGCCCGACGGCCTGCGCATCATCGAGTGCAACCCGCGCACGACCGACGGAGTGCTGCTCATGAGCCCGACGCAGCTCGCGGGCGGAGTCCTCGACGACTCCCGTCCGCTCGAGCTCACGCCGCCCGGCGAGCTCACCCAGCTCGACTTCGCCGTCTTCGCCGAGCTGTTCACGGAGGGCCTCCGCCAGACGCCGCGGACGATTCGCGACCTGATCGAGGTTCGCGGCGCGGATCGCGGCTGGCACGACGCGCTGCCCACGCTCTACTCGTTCCTCGCGCTCGCGCACCACGAGCGGCTCAACATCGGCCACCGCAAGGCGCTCCTGAGCGCGATGTCCGCCGACGTCTGCTGGGACGGCGAGGACATCCCGGGTATGACCCCGGAGGACGCCGCAGCTCTCCGCCGGCTGCGCGCATCCGGTCCCTAGGCCTCCGCTCAGCCCGCCACCGGCTCCGCCGCCCTGCGCGGCGCCTCCCTGCGCGGCGCGTAGATGTCGGTGACCGTGCCCTCGGCGGCCTCCGCCGCGAAGCCGATCGTCTCCGACAGCGTGGGATGGGGGTGGATCGTCAGGCCGACGTCCTCCGCGTCAGAGCCCATCTCGAGCGCGTGCACGGTCTCGGCGATCAGCTCGCCCGCGTTGGGGCCGACGATGCCGGCGCCCAGCACGCGCCGCGTGTCCGGGTCGACGAGCAGCTTGGTCGAGCCGTCGTCGCGCCCGAGCGACAGCGCCCGGCCCGAGGCGGCCCAGGGGAAGGCGCCCTTCTCGTAGGGCACGCCGTGGGCCTTCGCCTCCGTCTCGGTGAGCCCCATCCAGGCGACCTCGGGGTCCGTGTAGGCGACCGACGGGATGGCGCGCGCGTCGAAGCTCGCGCTGTGCCCGGCGATCACCTCGGCGGCGACCTTGCCCTCGTGCGTGGCCTTGTGCGCGAGCATCGGCTCGCCCACGACGTCCCCGATGGCGAAGACGTGCGGCACGTTCGTGCGCATCTGGGCGTCGACGGGGATGAAGCCGCGCTCGTCGACGAGCACGCCGGCGTTCTCGGCGCGGAGCGACGCGCCGTTCGGCCGCCGCCCCACAGCGAGCAGGATGCGGTCGTACACCTGCGGCTCCGGCGCGTCGTCGCCCTCGAACTGGACCCGTAGGCCGTCGTCGCCCGCCTCGACCTTGGCGACGCGCGTCTTCAGCAGGATCGCCTCGTAGCGCTTCTCGATCCGCTTGTGGAGCGGCCGCACGAGGTCCTTGTCGCAGCCCGGGATGAGGGAGTCCATCAGCTCCACGACGGTCACGCTCGAGCCGAGCGCGTCGTAGACGGTGGCCATCTCGAGGCCGATGATCCCGCCGCCGACCACGAGCAGGCGGTCGGGGACGTCGCGCAGCTCGAGCGCGCCGGTCGAGTCCATCAGGCGCGGATCGTCGTAGGGCAGGCCGGGCAGCTGCACGGCGCTCGAGCCGGCCGCGATGATGCAGTGCTCGAACGCCACGGTCGTGGTGCCCTCGGCGCCCTCCACGGCGATCACGTTCGGCGACGCGAACGCGCCCACGCCGCGGACGACCCGGACCTTGCGCTGCTTGGCGAGGCCGGCGACGCCGCCGGTGAGCCGCTTCACGACGGAGTCCTTCCAGCCCCGCAGCCCGTCGATGTCGACCTCCGGCTCGCCGAAGCGCACGCCCAGGGCGGCCGACTCCTCCGCCTCCGAGAGGAGCTTGGCGATGTGCAGCAGCGCCTTCGAGGGGATGCAGCCCACGTTCAGGCAGACGCCGCCGAGCGACTCGTAGCGTTCGATCAGCACGGTCTCGAGGCCGAGGTCGGCGGCGCGGAAGGCGGCCGTGTACCCGCCCGGCCCCGAGCCGAGGACGACCACCTGGGCCTGCAGGTCGGCCTCGCCCGCGAACGCCGCCGCCGGCGGCGCGGCCTGCGGGACTGCCTCCGGAGCCGGCGGAGCGGCCGGCTTGCCGTCCACCGCGCTCGCGTCGAGGCAGAGGATGAGGCTGCCCTCGGAGACCTTGTCGCCCACGCCCACGGAGAGCGACTTCACGACCCCGGCGGCCGGCGACGGCACGTCCATCGTGGCCTTGTCTGACTCGAGCGTGATGAGCGGGTCCTCGGCGGCGATCGTGTCGCCGGGCGAGACCATCACCTCGATGATCGGGACGTCGGTGAAGTCGCCGATGTCGGGGACGCGCACCTCGATCGTTTCGTACACGCCGCTGGCCGAGCCGTAGGTCGGCTGCATCTGCTCGGGCGCCTGGGCGGCGTCCTGCTGGACGCGCTCCTTTGGCGGCTCGGCCGCCGCCGCCGCCCCCTCCGCGGCGCTCGGCTCGAGCATGAGGATCAGCGAGCCCTCGGAGACGGTGTCGCCGACCTTGACGGCCAGCTCCTTGACGACGCCCGCCTCCGGCGACGGCACGTCCATCGTGGCTTTGTCGGACTCGAGCGTGATGAGCGGGTCCTCGGCGGCGATCGTGTCGCCGGGCGAGACCATCACCTCGATGATCGGGACGTCGCTGAAGTCGCCGATGTCGGGGACGCGTACCTCGGTCAGCTCGCTCATGTCTCGCTCCTCACAGCAGCACGCGCCGCATGTCTTCCAGGGTGGTGCAGAGGTACCGCGCGAAGCGCGCGGCGGCCGCGCCATCGATCACCCGGTGGTCGTATGAGAGCGACAGCGGCAGCATGAGCCGCGGCGCGAACGCGCTCCCGTCCCACACCGGCCTCGTCGTCGAGCGCGTCACGCCGAGGATCGCCACCTCGGGCGCGTTGATGATCGGCGTGAACGAAGTGCCGCCGATGCCGCCGAGGCTCGAGATCGTGAAGCAGCCGCCCGCCATCTCGGCTGGGCCCAGCTTGCCGGCGCGTGCCTTGGCCGACAGCTCGCCCATCTCCTGCGCGATCTCGATGACGCCCTTGCCGTCGGCCTCCTTCAGCACCGGCACGACGAGCCCCTGCGGCGTGTCGGCCGCGAAGCCGATGTTGAAGTACCGCTTCAGGATGAGCTTGTCGCCCTCGAGCGAGGCGTTGAAGTCCGGGAACTCCCTCAGCGCGGCCACGCACGCCTTGACCAGGAAGGCGAGCATCGTCACCCGGATCTCCTGCTTCTTGTAGGCCTCGTTCGTCTGCTTGCGGAAGGCCTCGAGGTCCGTGATGTCGGCCTCGTCGTTGTGGGTGACGTGCGGGATCATCACCCAGTTGCGGGCGATGTTCGGCCCCGAGAGCTTCTTGATCCGGGGCAGCTCGAGCTCCTCGACCTCGCCGAACTTCGTGAAGTCGACCTGCGGCCAGGGGAGCAGCCCGAGCGCGGCGCCGTCCCCCGACGGGGCGCCCGGCTTGCCGGGCGCGGTGGGCGGCGCCTCCTTGAAGGAGCGCACGTCCTCCTTGAGGATGCGCCCCTTGCGGCCGGTGCCCTTCACCTGCCAG
>JBLNDU010000049.1:0-3347 GCA_050261935.1 Nocardioidaceae bacterium
GGCGCCGCGACACCTCGCTCTGGCGCGCGTGGAACCAGCTCGTCGCAGCGTCCATCGTCCTGCTCGCCGCGTAGCCGGCCAGCGCTCCCACCGCCACGTTGCCGCTCATGCTCACCTCGCTGCCGTTAGCCGTCACTGCCGCGCGTCAGCTCAGCCTGACCCCGCCCGCGGCGGTGAGCGTCCAGTGCGGGTTGTGCGCGACCTCCCACGCGTGGCCGTCCGGATCGACGAACACGGAGCTGTAGCCGCCCCAGAACGTCTCGGCCGGCTCGCGGCCGATCCGCGCGCCCGCCGCGCGCGCCTCCTCGGTGACCGCGTCGACCTCGGCCGGCGACTCGAGGTTCAGCGCGAGCGTCGTCCCGCCCCAGCCGCCCGCGTCCTCGACGCAGCTGTCGTCGGCGAGCTTCGCCCGGTCCCAGAGCGCGAGCACCATGTCGCCGGCCTGGAAGAAGACGACGTCGTCGCCGGGCGCGGCGCCGGTCCGCCAGCCGAGCGCCTCGTAGAAGCGGCGCGCCCGCTCGAGGTCGCGCACGCCGAGCGTGATCACGCTCACTCGCTGCCGCACAGGTGGAGCATGACGCCTCGCGGGCGCCGGCGCTCAGGCGTCCTCGAACACGTCGAGCGGGATGACGGCCGACACGAGCGCGTTCGGCAGGTCGACCGCCTCCGAGACGCGCACGTCGACCGTCGCGCTCATGAGCGCGTAGGCCGGCTCGCGGTCGAGCCCCCGCTCCGAGACGAGCCAGTCGAGCATCTCGAGCAGCGCACGCCGGGTGGCGAGGTTCAGGTCCATGTGCGCGTTCGAGCCGTCGTCGGCGAGCGGGATGCCGGTCGTGGCGAGCTCGCGCCTGCCCGGCCGCGGCGGCGCCTCCCAGGCCGGGAAGCGCGGGCGCCAGCCGCCCCGGCGGACGCCGACGCGCACCGTCACCTCGCCGCCCGTCTCGATCGCGCTGATGCACACTTCGCCGTCGCCCTGGGCGAAGTGGAGGTCGCCGATCGAGAGGAGCGCCCCGGGCGTCCACACCGGAAGCAGCAGGCGGCTGCCGGCCACCAGGTCGCGCACGTCGAGGTTGCCGCCGTTCTCGCGCGGCGGGATCGTGCGCAGGCCGTCGGCCGCGCCCGGCGGCGCCGCGCCGCGCGCGGACGGCAACGAGAGCTCGGCCCCGGCGTCGGCGAGCGACTCCTCGCGCGCCGCGATGAGCTCGAACAGCTCGCGCGACGGCGCCACTCCGACCACGCCCGCGAAGGGCGCCCCGGGCACCGCCACGCCGGGCAGGACGTCGGAGCGCGCCACGCCGCCCGCGAGCTCCCAGCGGACGAGGTAGGGGTCGTGGAAGAGGTCGCCGAGGAAGCCGGAGCCGGGCCAGATGCCGGTCCAGCCGAAGTCGTCGGTGGCGTACGACAGGAAGTCCACCTCGAGCACGTCGCCCGGCTTGGCGCCCTCGACGAGCACCGGCCCCGTGAGCGGATGGGTCGTGTGCTCGACGAGGAGCAGGTCGCGGTGGCTCGAGGCGCGCGTGAGCTGGCGGTCGCGCGAGTCGCGCAGCTCGAAGGTGAGCTCGTCGCCGGGCCGCGCGCGCGCCACCGGCTCGAGCTCCGGGTGCCAGCGGTTGTGGCCCCCGCCGGCGCCCTCGTGCAGCCGCCGGCTGCGGTCTGTCGCGATCCGGAGGCTCAGATCCCGTACGAGCGGCCGATCACCTCGAGCATGATCTCGTCCGTACCCGCCCCGATACGGTTGAGTCGCAGGTCGCGCCAGACGCGCTCGACGCCGTACTCGCGCATGTAGCCGGCGCCGCCGTGGATCTGGATGCACTCGTCGGCAACCTCGACGGCGATGCGGGCCGCGTACAGCTTCGCCATCGAGATCTCGCGGACGGGGTACTCGCCGTTGCCGAAGCGCCAGGCGGTCACGTGGACGAGCTGGCGGGCCGCCTCCAGCTTCGTGGCCATCTCGGCGAACCTGTGCCGGATCGCCTGGAAGCGGCCGATCGGCCGGCCGAAGGCGGTGCGCTCCTTGGCGTAGCGCAGCGTCCTCTCGAAGCAGCGCTGGGCGGCCGCCACCGAGCCGGCCGCCCCGATCAGCCGCTCGCCCTGGAGCTCCCACATGATCTCCTGGAAGCCCTCGCCCTCCTCGCCGAGCACGGCGTCGGCCGGCACGCGGACGTCGTCGAAGGCGAGCAGGGCCGTGTCGCTCGCGTGCATGCCGAGCTTCTCGAGCCGCCGCTCGCGCGTCACGCCGGGCAGGTCCATGTCGACGAGGAACAGCGTGAAGCCGTCGTAGCCGGCGCCCGGGTCGGTGCGCGCGAGCAGCACGATGTAGTCGGCCCGGTGCCCGTTCGTGATGTAGGTCTTCGAGCCGTTGATGGTCCACCCGTCGCCGTCGCGCACGGCGCGCGTCCGGATCGCGGCCACGTCCGAGCCGGCGTCGGGCTCCGTGATGCCGAGGCAGGACACGAGCTCGCCCCTGATCGAGGGGGCGAGGTAGCGCCGCTTCTGCCCCTCGCTGCCGAAGCGCAGGATCGGCGGCGTGGCCATGTCCGTGTGCACGGCCACGCCCATGGCGAGCCCGCCCGAGCCTGCGTGGGTGAGCTCCTCGGCGAGCACGATGCTGCAGGCGTAGTCGCCGCCCTGGCCGCCGTACTCCTCGGGGTAGGAGAGGCCGAGGAAGCCGAGCTCGCCCATGCGCCGAAAGACCCAGTTCGGGAAGGTGGTCTCCTCCCACTCCTCCGCGTGCGGCGCGAGCTCCCTGAGCGCGAAGGCGCGGATCGACTCGCGCAGCTGCTGGTGCTCGTCGCCGAACAGGAAGTGCCCGCGCGCAGCCCCGTGCTCCGGCCTCAGCAGCTCGTCGGCGGTGGCCACGAACGGAAGCTATCGGAGCGGGAGCCCGAGCCGTGCCGGGCGTCAGCCCTCGCGCTCGATGAGCTCGATCCTGTAGCCGTCCGGGTCGCGCACGAAGCAGATCCGCGAGCCGCCCTCACGCACCCGGTAGGGCGGCCGCTCGGGCTCGATGCCGCGCTCGGCCAGTCGCGCGAGCGTCGCGTCGAGGTCGTCCGCGCTGATCGCGATGTGGTTGTAGCCCGTGCCGAGCTCGTACGAGTCGACGCCGTGGTTGTAGGTCAGCTCGAGCCGGGCGCCGTCGCCCGGGAGGCCCATGAAGACGTTGATCGCCTCGTCGCGGATCGGCATCCGGCGCAGCTCCGCGAACCCGAGCGCCTCGTAGAAGGCGACGGAGCGGTCGATGTCGCCGATTCGGTAGCAGGTGTGGAGCAGTTCGGCCATGCCGGTAACGCTAGACCGGTCCGGCGGGCGGCGCGCCCGCCAGCGCGAGGAGTAGAACTCACTGGGGG
>JBLNDU010000050.1:0-3143 GCA_050261935.1 Nocardioidaceae bacterium
CCAGGCCGGCAGCACCTCGTCGACCGAGTCGTGCACGCGCACGTCGGCGTTCACCTTGAAGCCGTGCTCGCGGAGCCACTCGAGCGACTCGAAGTGGGACGTGAGCTCGAGCCCCTCGACCGCGCCGACGCCGTAGCACCAGATCGACAGCGCGCGCGACGCGGCGACCCGCGGATCGAGCTGGCGGATCGAGCCGGCGGCGGCGTTGCGCGGGTTCGCGAAGGTCGGCTCGCGCGCCTCGGCGCGCTGCTCGTTGAGCTGAGCGAAGGCGGGCAGCGGCAGGTACACCTCGCCGCGCACCTCGAGCAGCGGCGGGGCGCCCTCGACCCGCAGCGGGATTGCGCCGATCGTGCGTAGGTTATGCGTCACGTCCTCGCCCACCTCGCCGTCGCCGCGCGTCGCGCCGCGCACCAGCACGCCGTCGCGGTACACGAGCGAGATCGCGAGCCCGTCGACCTTCGGCTCGCTGACGAAGAGGATCGGCGCGTCCTCACCGCCCTCGGCGCGGAGCCGCCGGTCGTTCCGCTCGACCCAGGCGCGCAGCTCCTCCTCGGAGCGCGCGTTCGCCAGCGACAGCATCGGCTGCAGGTGGCGCACGTGCTCGAAGCGGTCGAGCGGCTCCGCGCCCACGCGCTGAGTCGGCGAGTCCGGGGTGCGGAGCTCGGGGTACTCGGCCTCGAGCCGGCGCAGCTCGTCGAGCAGCGCGTCGTACTCGGGGTCCGAGATCTCGGGGTCGTCGAGGACGTAGTAGCGCCGGTTGTGGTGGGCGACCTGGCGCCGCAGCTCGGCGGCGCGCTCCTGCGCGGAGCGGTCAGTCAACCTGCTCGGCGGCCGGGCGCAGGAGCCCGTCGAGGTCGAAGCCCGCGAGCTGCTCGATGCCGGCGACGTCCGTGAGGTCGAAGTGCAGCGGGGTGACGGCGATCAGCCCCTCGCCCACCGCGGCGAAGTCGGTGCCGTCCTCCTCCTGAAAGCCGGGCTCGTCGCCGTAGATCCGGTAGCGGCGCCGCCCCCCGCGCTCCTCCGCGAGCTCGAGGCGGTCGCGGTAGACCCGCTTGCCGAGCCGGCAGGCGCGGGCGCCGCGCGCGGGGCCGGCCGGGCAGTTCACGTTCAGGAGCGTGCCGCTCGGCATCGGCACGCTCTCGAGCTCCTCCACCACGCGGGCGACGAACTCGGCGGCCTGCTCGAAGTCCTCGCGCTGCAGGTCGCGCACGGCGCGGAAGTCCATCGAGCCGCGCTCGGCCTGCTGCGAGACGGCGATCGCCGGCACGCCGAGCACGATGCCCTCGAGCGCGGCGGCGACCGTGCCGGAGTAGGTGATGTCGTCGCCGAGGTTGGAGCCGTGGTTGATGCCGGACACGATCAGCTCCGGCCCGAGCTCGATCAGCCCGAGCGCGGCGAAGCGCACGCAGTCCACCGGCGTGCCGTCGGTCGCGAAGCCGGTCGTGCCGTCGCCGAAGTCGACCTCCTCGATCCAGAGCGGCTCGCGCGTCGTGATGCTGCGCGCGGTGGCGCTGCGGTTGGAGTCGGGCGCGATCACCGCCAGCTCCACGCCCGGCACCCCGAGCAGCGCGCGACGCATGCACTGGAGCCCCGTGGCCGCGATGCCGTCGTCGTTCGTCAGGAGCACCCTCATCCGCTGCGGTCCCGAGGATAGTCGCGCGGTGGTGGCCGTCCGCGGCCTCGGCTACCTAGGGCGCACCGCTCAGTAGCGGACCCGCTCGAGGTAGAGGCCGTGCGCGGGCGCGGTTGCTGCGGCCTCGGAGCGCGGCCGGCCTTCGAGCGGCCGCTCGAAGTCCGCGACGCCGGCGCGCCCGCTCGCGACGGCCAGCATCGTGCCCACGAGCGTGCGCACCATCTGGCGCATGAAGGCGTCCGCCTCGATCCAGTAGGCGAGCACCGAGTCACCCTCGTCGAGCCACTCGGAGCGCGACACGACGCGCTCGAAGCGCACGTGGTCGGTCCGCGTCGGGGTGAACGCGGTGAAGTCGTGCGCGCCCAGCGCCGCCGCCGCGCAGGCTGCGAGCGCCTCGCGGTTGACTGCCGCTCGCCAGTAGAGCGCCCGGCCGCGCTCGAACGGGCTGGCGACCGCTCGCGCCAGCACGCGGTAGCGATAGCTCCGGGTGCGCGCGTCGCGGCGGGCGTCGAAGGCCTCCGGCGCCGGCTCCGAGGCGAGCACGCGCAGGTCCGGCGGCAGCAGCCCGTTCAACGCCGCCGCCGGGGCAGGGCCGCCGGAGTGGCTCGCGACCTGGCCGCGCGCGTGCACTCCGGCGTCCGTTCGGCCGGCCACCGCGAGCGGGGCGCGTCGGCGCAGCACCGTCTCGAGCGCCCGCTCGAGCTCGTCCTGCACGGTGCGCCTGCCGGGCTGCGCCGCCCAGCCGGCGAAGCCGCCGCCGTCGTACTCGAGTAGCAGTCGCGCGCCCAGCGCTACCCGCACCCGCGCGCGACCGCAACGAGGTGGTTCGGAGGTGTGGTGGATTCCGTCACGGATGTCGACGCGATCCGCCAGGCCCCTCGGGCGAGCTCAGGAGCTCCCCCCGCACGGAGCTCCGCGTGGTCGCCCGCCCTGGCCCTGCCCAGGCGCTCGTTCACGCTTCGACGTCCACCGCGCAAGTATCCCGCCCCCAGGGCACCATGCACCCGTGAGCCGCGACCGCGCGGACCGTGCCCGGGGCGCCCTGCTCGGCGCCTTCGTGGGCGACGCGCTGGGGATGCCGTTCGAGGGCATGCCTCCGGCCTCGATCCCCGAGCGCGTCGAGATGGAGAATGCCCGCCGCGGGCGCGGCACCTACACCGACGACACGCAGATGACGATCGCGCTGGCGGAGAGCCTCGTGGAGCACGGGTCCGTCGACGTCGACCGGCTCGGACGTGCCTTCGTCGACGCCTGCGATCTCGAGCGCGGCTACGGCGCCGGCACGCTGCGCGCGCTCGGGCTGATCCGCGCCGGCGTGCCGCCGCTCGAGGCCGCGGCCCGGTCCTTCGGCGGCCGGGGGTCGCTCGGCAACGGGGCGGCCATGCGCGTGGCGCCCGTCGCGGTCGCCTTCGCCGCCGACCCCGCGCGCGTGCGCGCGCAGGCCGAGCTCAGCGCGCTGGTGACGCACGCACACCCGGTGGGGATCGACGCCGCGTGCGTGCAGGCCGCG
>JBLNDU010000051.1:0-4283 GCA_050261935.1 Nocardioidaceae bacterium
GCGCGGGCCTTTACGCAGCCGCCGGGCTGCTCGAGGGGAGGAAGACGACTACGCACTGGGGGTTTCGCGACAACGTGCGCGCGATGGGCGTCGAGGTCGTCGCCGACCGCGTGGTCTGGCAGGGCAACCACATCGCCGGCGCCGGCGTGTCGGCCGGCATCGACATGGCGCTGGCGCTAACCGACCGCGTGCACGGACGCGAGCTGGCCGAGTCGCTGCAGCTGATCATCGAGTACGACCCGCAGCCCCCATTCCAGTCCGGCTCTCCAGACAAGGCCGACGCCAGCACGCTGCGCCTCGCGTTCCGCCTCTTGCTCGGCGACCGGCCGCTGCAGATGGCGGCCCGCATCAACGGCCAAGCCGCTATTGCGCGACTGCGACGGGCAAGACGAGCGCTTGCGCAGCGACGCGCCACCCGCCGCATGCCCGCTCGAGGACCGCAGCAATAGAGCGATGAGCGCCGCCTGCCCGTAGCGCCGCGAGCAACAGCGACCCCGCCCAGTCGATGATCGGCCCGGGTCGGCGCCGGCAATGCTGGCCGCGCACGCCCTCCTGGCCGGCAACGGCGTGGCGCATCGCTAGATCAATACCGACACCGATCCCGTGGGCGGCTACTGGCCGAGCATGCGCCGTCTCGGGGTTAAGCGGCCGGTCGCCCTGTTCGCGGCGGCTCCCGGCTCGCCGCACCCGCCGCATTCCTCGCGGCGGGTCGCTCGCTCTCGCATCGAGGCGAGGCTGTCGGGTAAATCCGGAGGGCGGTCCGATCGACGGGCGGGCAGTGAATCTCCGGCGCCGCGGCGGCGGCGTCGGCATCGCCGCCGCGGTCAGGGTGTCGCGGCGGCCAGCCGGTGGTGGAGCTTGAGCAGGTTGTGGGTGGCGGCGATCAGTCTCCATTCGCTGCGGCAGGCGGTTCTGCCGCGGCGTTGAAAGCGTTTGATCGCGCGGTTGAACTTGATCTGGCCGAAGACCGGCTCGATCGTGATTTGGCGTTGGCGGTAGAGGTCCTGGGCGTGCGGTGTCGCGAGCACGCGGCGCATGAACGAGTACATGCCGCCGGTCCAGCCGGGCCGCGCGCCTCTGCGCAGGCCGGCGTCGGGTGGCACGAGGACTTGGATGCCTTCGCTGGCGATCTGCTGCATCTGGCCCTGATGCCAATAGCCGGCGTCAGCGAGCACGACGTCGGGATCACCGAGCCCGAGCGCCGCGACCTCGCGTTGCGTCGCGCGGACCATGGGCTCGAGATGGCCGAAGTCCGGTGACTCGGTGGTGATCTCGGCGGCGACGATGATCTGGCGGTCGTTGACCGCGAGCTGGGCGTTGTAGCCCTGCATCCCGGGCTGGCCCTGCGTGCGCACCACGCGCGAGTCGTGATCGGTGACATTCATCAAGCCGGTCGGCACCTCGGGTAGCTCGAACGGCTTGACCATGCCGGGCGCCATCCGCCGTGACCCGTCGGCGGCCACGCCGTGCGCCCGCCAGTCTTCGTAGGCCGTGTTGGCGGCCCGGTCGGCATCGAGCTCCTGCTCCAGGCGCCGGCACGCTTCAAAGAGCCGCTCCGCGCGGTCGCCGCAGATCGGCCGCCGTTCGCGCTCGCGCTGCGCGTCCAGCGCGCGGCGGCCCTCCCGCAACCACGCGCGGCGCCCCTGGGGGCGCGTCACGAACCGCTGAGGATCAAGCTGGATCTCGACGCGACCCTGGTCGTCGTCGTCGGCCGGCTCGGTGGCCTGGCCGCGCTGACGGCTCAGGCGCTCCTTGGCTTCGCGCAGCGCCTGGCGGCGGCCCTCGCGGGTGCGCAGCTGCTCGGGAAGTTCATCCCCGCGGTCGGGGCCGTAGAGCTCGTCCTCACGCTGGTCTATTTCGGCCGCCTCGCGCAGGATCGCCCGCGCGATCTGCCCGAAGTCGCGGTTGGCGTTCATCGACGCGTTCGCCGACACCTTCGTGCCGTCGATCGAGACCACCCCGACCGACGCCAGACCAACCTGAGCGCACAGCCCGAGCACCCCCGAGAACACCTCGCCCAGGGCGTGCTCGTGCCGGCAGCGAAAATCCGCGATCGTCGAGTGATCCGGCACCAGGTTGCCGGCGACGACGCGATAGGCGACGTCCTCCACACACGCGCGCTCGATCCCACGCGCCGACCGGTTCCCGCGCGCGTACGCGTACATCAACAACGCCACCATCATCGACGGCTCATACGCCGGCCGACCGTGACCGTCCGCGCGATAGGCGACATAAAACGCCGACAGATCCAACTCGCCGACGGCATCAAGCACCGTCCACACCAAATGCCCCTCGGGCACCCAGTCGCGCACCGACGGCGGCATCAAAAAGACCTGCTCACGGTCAACACCGATGAACCTCGCACCCATACGCAAAGGCTCCCGGCAACGCCGGACAGCACCCCTTTTCCCGACAGCCTCGCCTGACAGCGACAGCGCTGCTACGCGGCCCCGCACCGCTTCTGCGTTCCCGTCCAGCACTCAGGCTGAAACACGGCCGCATGCCGCTGGTTGCACGGTCGCGGCGCGCGACACACACCGCCAGGCGCGTCTCGGGTTTGCCGACCACCGAACGGAAGCCCGGCCCCGGGGCTCGTCGGCGCACGGTCGAGGCGTTCTGCGAGCCTCTCCGCGGTTGCGGAGGGCGGGCAGGCCCGCTCGGGCCTCCGAGCCCAGAGGAGACCGACCGAGGGCCTCCCGTGAGCTCGGAGCGGTGGTCCCGTCGGGGGCGCTCCAGCGGCCGCGGCAGAGGCGGCTGTCGCGATGCACGCGCCGGCCACTGGCCGGCACCGCGGCGTGCCCTCGGCGTCGGAGGTTGCCTTGGAGGCGATCTGCGACACGTTGTGTCCGTCGGGCGATGGGCTTGCGGGGGCGCGCGAGCTCGGTGTGGCGGATGCGTTGCTGGAGGCGGTTCGCGCAATCCGCGCGCGGCGGAGCGGCGGCGGTTGGGGTGGCTGCTGGCCGCCTGGGAGGCGAAGGCGCTGAGCGCGCTGGGCAGCGGCGGCTGGGAGCGCTTCTCGCCGCTGCCGCACGGCGAGCGCGAGCGGCTGCTCTTGGGCTGGAGCGAGTCGCGGCTGGCGGGGCGGCGGGCGGCGTTCGAGGCGCTCCGCAAGGGGGTGCTGCTGCTCTATTACATGCGGCCCGGGCGCGCTGGGGGCCGCAACCCGGCCTGGGCTGCGGTCGGCTACGACGGCCCGCTCGGGACGCATCCCGAGGCGCGGCCGAAGCCGCTTGTGCCGCGCGCGGTCGAGGGCGACACGACGCTTGAGTGTGACGTGGTGGTGGTCGGCTCGGGGGCGGGCGGCGGCGCGGCGGCGGGGGTGCTGTCGGAGGCCTCGACGTGGTGGTGGTGGAGGCGGGCGGCTACTTCGACGACGAGGACTTCGACGGCTCCGAGGGGACGGCGCTGACCAAGCTCTACATGGGCGCGCCGGCGAGCACGCAGGACGAGTCGGTCACGCTGCTGGCGGGCGCGTGTCTGGGCGGCGGCACGGTGGTCAACTACTCGACCTCGTTCCGCACCCCCGACGAGGTGCGTGCCGAGTGGGCCGGCCAGGGCGTGCCGGCGTTCGGCGAGCAGACGTATACGGACAGCCTCGACGCCGTCTGCGAGCGGCTCGGGGTGAACTTGCGCCACAACGAGCCGGGCGCGCGCGACGCGCTGCTGCGCGCCGGCTGTTTGGCGCTCGGCTGGCAGGTCGAGCCGATGCCGCGCAACGTGCGCGGCTGCCGGATGGGCAGCGAGTGCGGCTACTGCGGGCTCGGCTGTCGCGTCGGGGCGAAGCAGTCGGCGGCCAAGACCTGGCTCGCCGACGCCTACGCGCGCGGCGCGCGGCTGGTCGTCGACACGCGCGTCGAGCGGCTGCTGGTCGAGCAGGGCGCGGCGCGCGGCGTCGAGGGCCGCACGGCCGCCGGCCACCGCCTGACGGTGCGCGCGCGCGCCGTCGTCGTCGCCTGCGGGGCGCTGCAGACGCCGGCGCTGTTGCGCCGCTCGGGGCTCGAGAACGCGAACATCGGCCGCCACCTGCGCCTGCACCCCGCGACCGCCGTGTTCGGCGTCTTCGACGCCGAGCTGAAGCCGTGGCAGGGCACGCTGCAGGCGCTCTACTCAGACCAGCACCGCGACCTCGACGGCGACGGCTACGGCGTCAAGTACGAGACCGCGCCGCTTCACCCGCACGTGCTCGTCAGCTTCGCGCCCTGGCGCGGCGCGGCTGCCCACTTCGAGCTGATGCGGGCGCTGGCGCACACCTCCGGAGTCGGCGTGCTGCTGCGCGACCGGGG
>JBLNDU010000052.1:0-3430 GCA_050261935.1 Nocardioidaceae bacterium
TCACTGGCGGCTGGAGGGCCATCCGCAGTGGCGCGGGTTTGACCTCTTCAGCCTGCCCGAGCCGATGCAGCGCGAGCTCGCGTACTGCGTCTGGCAGGTGATCGAGTCCGGGCTGACGATCAACACCAACTACAGCCAGCTGGTGTGGTGGCTGATCATGCTCGACGAGGACTACCGGGCCGCCAAGCGGCCGCCGTTGCGCTCGCTGATCGACCTGTCGCTGGCGGACTGGGAGCGGGAGCTGGTCAAGGCGCGCACGCGGCGGACCGGCAAGCTCGGCTGGACGAGCAACGGGCCGGCGACGCTGCGCCGCTGCTATCACTGCGGGCGTCTAATGAGCCCTGGTTAGGCGGCGTATGCGACGTGCGGTGCCTTGAAGTAGTTGCTGACGATCGATGGCTGGCGCTGGCGGCGGTGTAGGAAGCGGCGCAGCTCCGTGACGAGCGAGGGCTTGTCGGCGGGGCGCGGGTGGAGCTCGCGCATGTGGCGCTTGATGTCCTGGTTGAGGTACTCGTCGGGGTTCAGCTCGGGGCTGTAGGCGGACATGAAGTAAAGCTCGATGCGGTCAGAGCGCTTGGCGACCCAGGCCTTGACGGCCTTGGCGTGGTGGGTTGAGTGGTTGTCGCAGATGAGGAAGATCTTGCGGCCCTCGTGGTGGCGGGTCAGGCGCTCCAGGAAGGCGATGAAGACCTTGGCGGTGAAGCGGCCCTCAAACAGCGAGAACGACAGCTCGCCGCCGTTGGCGATCGCGCTGATCATGTTCTGGCTGACGCGCTTGCCCGAGACGACCGCGACGGCGCGTTGCCCGCGGGGGGCGTAGCCGGCCTTCGGCGTCAGCTGCTGCAGGCGCACCCCGGACTCGTCCTGCCACAGAATCAGCGCGCCCTCGGCCTTGGCGCGCGCCGTGATCTGGGGGTAGACGTCAGAAAGCCACGCCTCCACGACGACCGGGTCCTGTTCCAGCGCGCGCTTGACGGGCCGCTTGAGCGTGAACCCCCAGCGACGCAGGTAGCGCCCGACCGTCGACAGGTCCAGGCGCACGCCGCAGTCGCGCTCGATCAGGTCGCGCACCGCGCTGCGCGTCCACAGCAGCCCCGCGATCCGCAGCTGGTCGGGATACCTGGTCTTGATCGCGTCCACCAGCCGCGCCTGCTGGGCGCCCGACAGCGTCAACTGCGACTCCGAAGAGCGCCCGCGGCGCCGCTTCTGGAGCGCCTTCCAGCCACCGCGACGGAAGCGCACCATCCAGCGGCGCATCTGGCGCTCGCCGACACCGACAGCCGCCGCCGCGTCCACCTGCGACCAGCCCTCCTCGACCACCAGCCGCACCGCGCGCACGCGCAGCGCCTCTTGGGCATCCTGCGACAGCGACCTCGCATCACCCTCAAGCACCCATCAATCATACCAAATCAGGGCCCATTAGGCGCCCGCGGTAATATCAGACCTACATCAGTGAGTAGGCCGGCCGCGGAGGCGGTGGCGGGCGTGTCGTTGGCTGGCTGAGGAGATGGAAAAGCCCCGCAAGTACGGGGCTTTCCGTCCGCCTTGACCGGCAGAGTCCGGGTATGCGAAACCAAACCGTGTCGGTGAGGCGGACTCACCCAGAGGGTGATCGTCGTTAACGCTGCCAGCGGCCCCGGACGGCTCGTTGTTCGTGCCGATGATCCGTCGTTGACGCCGTACGCGGGGCTGGCGGTCAGCGGCGAGCTGGCGCGGCGGGTGGGGCTGGCCGAGCTGATCGACGCCGAGCTCGCGCTCGAGCGGCGCGCGCGGCCGGTCAAGGTTCGCCGCCGCGGCCTGTCGGCGGGCGAGCTGGTCGTCAGTCTGGCGGAGTGCCAACTGGTCGGCGGGTCGTTCTTCGATCACGTCGAGGATGTCCGCGCCGACGTGGCGGGGGCCGGGTCGCGGGCGGTCGCCGCGGCGCCGTCGGCGGGCGCGGCGCTGCAGAACGCAAAGCGCTTCCGCCGCTGTCACGTGCAGCGCGTCGAGCGCGCGGTGGCGCGCGCCGGGCAGCGCCTGGACAAGGCGCTGGGCCGCGATCCGGGCGAGGCGGTGACGATCGCTCTGGACGCCACGCAGGTGACCGTCTACGGGCAGCGCAAGCAGGGCGCCGGGCGCAGCCGCCACGGGCACATGAGCTACGCGCCGCACGTCGCGACCTGGGCGCAGCGCGGCCGCGCGCTGACCAGCGAGCTGGTCGGCGGCAACCGCGAGCGGCTGGCGGGCGCCGACTACGCGCGGATCGCGCGGCGCGCGATCGCGCTGCTGCCCGCCGGGCACGGCCCGGTGACGATGCGGATCGACTCGGCCTACTACGCCGCCGAGCTGCTGCAGGCGCTGCGCAAGGCCGGGACGCGGTTCACCGTGTCGGCGCCGCGCAACCAGGCGATGTGGAAGGCGCTCGCCGAGATCCCCGAGCGCGCCTGGGCCGACGCGCGCGACATGCCCGGCGCGCAGGTCGCCGAGACCACCTACACGCCGGCCGGCTGGCGCCACGAGCCGCTGCGGCTGGTCGTGCGCCGCGTCCCGTTCAGCGCGCAGAAGATCGCCGACGGCAGCCTGAACGCGCGGCGGCGCAAGACAATCCACCCCGACCAGCTCGCGCTCGCGCTCGAGGGCCAGGTCGCGTCGGTGTTCGGCTACAGCTTCATCCTGACCGACACCCCCACCAGCCGGCCGTCTGGATCGAGCACGTCCACCGCCACCGCGCCCAGATCGAAGAGCGCCTCAAGGACGCAAAGCTCGGTCAGGCGCTGCGCCACCTGCCCTCCGGCGACGAGCACGCCAACCGTGTCTGGCTGACCTGCGCGCTGCTGGCACTCAACCTGACCGCCTGGTGCTGCGATCTATGCCCGGCCGCCGGCGCCTCCGGCAAGGCGCCCGACGACGCGCCGCTGCGGCGCGCCGCCCAGACGCTGCGCCGGATCCTCTTCAACGTCCCCGCGCGCATCGTCCGCACCGCCCGGCGCACGATCCTGCGCCTGCCCCAGGGCTTCCGCCACGCCGACGTCTTCCAGGCCACCCTGAACGCCGTCTACGCGCTGCCGCCACCCTGAACGCCGCGCCAGCGCCACCGACATCGAAGGTCCGCGTGACCGCCGAACTCGGCGACCCCGCAAACCGGCCAAACCGACCACAACAACGACGCGGCCACCGCCCCGCACCGCCAATTCACGACCCCGCAGAACGCTGATCCACACGCTAACCTCGATTCACGGGACGTGATCGGGGCGGGCAGACGCGGGCCGGATTTGGCGTGGCTGCTGGGTTTTCGGGGCTCCTCGACGCGTGATCTCAGGTGATCTTCTGGAGCTATGCGCCTGAGCAGTCCGAGTAGTTCTCGCGCTAGCTGATCGCGCGAGGGACGAATGATCCTCGGATTGGCAGCGTTCATGCGGGATTGCGGCTCGGAGCGGTGTCTCGGGCGAGC
>JBLNDU010000053.1:0-9475 GCA_050261935.1 Nocardioidaceae bacterium
TTCGCCTCCGCCCTGTCGGACTCGATGTGGCTGCTCGTGGGAGTCTGCGCGGTCGGGACGGTCCTGACGTGGGCGTTCGTTCGCGCAAGCGACGACACCGCGGTCGCCCCCGAGCATCAGGCGCATCGCCACTTCCACCTGCCATGGGTTGGCCGACTCGGCGCGCGGCCATGAATCCCAGCGTCCCAGCGGCATCCCACGCGAGGACCGTGATGTCCTCGGAGAACTCGGTCGACCTGCGGCCGCCACGTCGCCAGCCTTGCCCACTCGGCAGTGCTGTGCTCAGGTCCCGCGGACCGACGGCGGGGTGCGCGGTGGAGCTAGCAGGAGCGCCGGGATCGAAGCGACGAAGGTGATGACGAACCACACCCCCGCGATCCGCGCGGTCCTTCGCTGCTGCGGCGACTGCCCCGGCAAGGGAATCGTCATGCCGTCCCGTACGCCAAGGGCAGTTGGATTCCTCTCCGATGGAGGTGCCGTACGGGGGGATCGCCGCGAGTCCGAGGCGGTAGCGTGGGGCATGACGTCACGGGCTGACTTCACGGACGAGGAGCGGGCGCGCCTGGGTCGGGCGCCGCTGCTGCGCCGGCGTCCGACCTCCCTCCCCTCGAGCCCGTAGCCCAAACAGCCCTCTTTCAAGGAGACAGGATGCAGAAGCGCAGGCTTGGAAGCAGCGACCTCGAGGTGTCGGCAGTCGGGCTCGGCTGCATGGGGATGAGCTTCTCGTACGGCCCGCCTCGGGACAGGCGGGAGATGACGTCGCTGCTCCGGTCGGCCGTCGACCGCGGCGTCACCTTCTTCGACACCGCTGAGGTCTACGGCCCGTTCGCGAACGAGGAGCTCGTCGGCGAGGCGCTCGCTCCCTTCCGCGGCCAGGTCGTGATCGCCACCAAGTTCGGGTTCGAGCTCGATCCCGACGGAGGCCCGCGCTGGGTGGGGCTGAACAGCCGGCCCGAGCACATCAAGGAGGTCGCCGAGGGCTCGCTCAGGCGACTCGGGGTCGACGCCCTCGATCTCTTCTACCAGCACCGCGTGGACCCCGATGTGCCGATCGAGGACGTGGCCGGAGCGGTGAAGGAGCTGATTGAGGAGGGCAAGGTCAAGCACTTCGGCCTGTCGGAGCCGGGAGTGGAGACGATCCGCCGCGCGCACGCCGTCCAGCCGCTCGCGGCGGTGCAGAGCGAGTACTCGCTGTGGACGAGGGGCCCTGAAGCGCAGGTGCTGCCGGCGCTCGAGGAGCTCGGGATCGGATTCGTTCCCTACAGCCCGCTCGGCAAGGGCTTTCTCACGGGTCGGATGAACGAGGGCACCACGTTCGACAGCTCCGACTTCCGCAGCGGGCTCCCTCGCTTCAAGCCGGAGGCGCTGAAGGCGAATCAGGCCCTGGTCGACCTGCTCGGCCAGGTCGCGGAGCGCAAGCGGGCGACAACCGCTCAGATCGCGCTCGCCTGGGTGCTCGCCCAGAGGCCGTGGATCGTGCCGATCCCCGGCACCACGAAGCTCGAGCGCCTCGAGGAGAACATCGGAGCGGCCGAGATCGAGCTCACGATCGACGACCTCCGCGAGATCGACAGCGCCGTCTCGAGCATCGAGGTGCGAGGTGACCGCTACCCCGAGGAGCTGGAGGCGCTGACCGGACGCTGAGCCGTCCTCCGCGACGGGATCCGCCGACGGTGGGAAGGCGGCACCGGCGGCCCACCCTCAGAGCAGCTTCTCGATTCGGGCGACCTCCGAATCCAAAGCGGTGCGCGGGATCCCGCCGGCGTCCTCGAACAGCCGGACCTGGACGGCGCGGCCGTCGCGCTCCCACGTCCCGGCCACGCGGCCGGCGGCGACCACCACGGGTGAGATCTGCCCCGCCGTCCGGCTGACCTCGGCCCGATGGTGGGAGGCGATGATCTCCTCCGCGTTCGTGCCCGGCCCGAGCACGTACTGATCGAAGCCGGGGAGAAGCCGAACCGCCTGCGTCGGCGGGCTGTCGCCCAGCTCGTCGACATCCTCGGCGAGCATGAAGGCCGGCTGGCTGTCGACCTCCACCGTCGTCAGCCGGTCGTCCAGCGCCGCGAACCAGCCCCGGAGGGCGGCCCTCCTGGAGGCTCCTCGCGTCAGCCAGGCGTCGAACCGCTCCGGGGTGGCCGGTCCGTAGGCCCTGAGGTACGCGGGGATAACACGCTGCGCCGCCTCGTCCGGGTCGGGCACCCCGGCCCAGTCGGGCAGCCACTGGTCGGGCCTGGCGAACGTGACCCGGGTTGCCGTCCGACGTGGCGTGGCACAACGCGCCCTGCCGCGCCGCCGGCTTGAGCAGGGTGCCCCAGCCAGAGCGCAGCTCGGCTTCCGCGGCTCAGCACCCGGCCGCCGAGGGCCCGACTCACCGCCTCCACCAGCGCGACCATCTCGTCCGGGGCCACGCCGAAGGCCCTCTGCCAGCTGCGCACCTGCGGCCACGTGACCGGAAGTCGGCCCGCCACGCGCCCATTCTGCTCTGAGATCGAAGCTCCGTGCGGGTGCGAGGGCGGCCGGCGCGTGCCGCCCGCTAACCGCCCTGCCCTGCGCGCGCGGCGTGGGCGGCGGCCTCGGCGCGGTTGCGGACGCCGAGCTTGTTGAGGATGTGGCTGACGTGGTGGCCTGCGGTCTTCTCGGTGATCACGAGCGCCTGCGCGATGCGGGCGTTCGACATCCCGAGGGCGAGCAGCTCGAGCACCTCGCGCTCGCGTCCGGTCAGCTCCCCGGAGCTCCGTGGTCGCCCCCCGGGCGTGCTGCCGAGCTCGCGCAGCAGCGCCGAGGCCGCGTCCGTCGCGCGGGTCGCGCCGACGGCCCGGAACGCCGCCAGGGCCGTGCGCGCCTCCTCGGCGGCGAGCTCTGGCGTCTCGCCGGCGATCGCGCGCGCGAGCTCGAGTCGGGCTTCGGCGGCGTCGAGCGGCATCGCCATGGCGCCGAACCCGGCGAGGGCGCGCCGCGCCGGCTCGGCTGCCTCCGCCGGGCGCCCGTCGGCCAGGTCGACGCGGGACGCGGCGAGCTCGGCCCGCGCCGCGAGCATGCGCATGCCGGTCGCGTGGGCGAGCTCGGCGAGCCGGCCGGCGGCGACGCGCGCCGCCTCGATGTCCCCGCAGGCCAGCTGGGCGTCGACCAGCGGCGCCAGCAGCTGCGTGGCGCGCACGGCGTCGTCCTCCGTGGCGCGCAGGCCGCGCTCGAGCAGCGCGGCCGCGACCTGAGGGCGGTCCTCGCTCATGCGCAGCAGCGCGAGCGCGCGCAGCGATGCGGGGTGCTCCTCGCGCCCGGCCAGGAGCCGCTCGGCCTCGAGCAGGCGTCCCTGGCGCACGCGCAGCTCGGCCAGCGTGGCGACGGTCGGGGCGCCCATCTGCGGCACGTAGCGGGCGTGCGTCTCGAGCGCGCTCTCGAGCGCCCGCTCTGCCTCCGGCCAGCGCCCCGCTGCCAACAGCACATCGGCGTGGACGGTGCGGCAGGCGCCGAGCAGCGGCGCGGCCTCATGCGTGCGGGCGAAGCGGTCGACCAGCTCGCACCACTCGGCCGCCCGCTCCCACTCGCCGGCGCTCACGCAGGCGACAACCAGGTTGCAGTACGCCTCCCCGAGCGTGTGGACGTTTCGCACCCGACCAGCGGTCGCCGCCGCTATCGCCTCCTCGAGCAGCCGCATGCCGCGCTCGTGGTGACCCGCGCTCATCTCCGCCCTCCCGAGCACGCTCAGCGCGAACACCTCCAGGTCGTCCGCGCCGGCCTCTCGGGCGATCTCCATCGCCTGCCGCGCGTACGTCACCTGCTCTTCGAGGCTCGTCGCGTGGCGGGCTCGCTCGACGGCCACCCAGCCGTGGCCGGCGCAGCTCCCGATGCCTTCGAGCGCTCGCTCGGCGCGTGCCAGCCAGCCTCGCGACGCCGAGCCACGACCGGCGATCAGGTGCTGGTGCGAGACCCATACGGCCACGCGCGCCGCGTCGTCGCAGCGCCGCCCCCGCACGTACGCGTCGAAGGCGCGCTCGCGGCACGCGATCCCGTCCGCGACCTGACCGAGGAACCACAGCGCCTGCCCGAGCCCCTCGAGCGCCTCGGCCGACTCCTGCTCCTCGAGAACCGCCTCGAAGGCCGCGCGCGCGGCGGCCCAGTCGGCCCGCTCCATCGCGCGCGTGCCCTCGAGGAGCTCGTCACGCGGCGGGTGCATCCCGCCGAGTATCTCAGTCGCGCTGAGGCCCAACAACCGCGCGCCGGCGCCCGTCAGCGCCGCGTGCCGACCGCCAGCAGGTACTCCTTCTCGAAGCGCGCCCGGTCCGGGGTGCCGCGGTTCCACTCGTCGCAGAACGCGTCCAGCGCCGCGTCGAACTCCGCCCCGCGGCCCTCTCGGGCGGCGTTCGCCCGGGCCGCGATGGTGGGGCCGTAGTTGGCCTTGAAGTGCTCGCCGTAGTCGTGGGGGTGATCGAAGGCGGTGATCTCGAGCACGTCCCGCGTGAGCGAGTGGAAGTCCACCCGGCCGCCGAACAGGGCGCGCAGATGCTCCTCGCTGCCCCACAGCGGCGGCGGCTGGGCCCCAGGCGGCGGCGGCGGCGCGAACGGCTTCATGGCGCGGAAGAGCGCGCCCAGCATCCCCTCGGGGGTCCAGCTCAGCAGCCCGATCGTGCCGCCCGGGCGGCAGACCCGCACGAGCTCGTCCGCGGCGTCCTGGTGGCGCGGCGCGAACATCACGCCGATCGACGACATCACGACGTCGAAGGACTCGTCCTCGAACGGCAGCCGCTCCGCGTCGCCCTCGACCCAGCTCAGCTCGAGTCCCTCCGTCGCCGCCCAGGCGCGTCCCGCTTCGAGCAGCTCCGGCGCCAGGTCGACGGCGGTCAGGTCCGCGCCGCTCCTCGCCGCCGGCATCGACGCGTTGCCCGTGCCGGCGGCTACGTCGAGCACCCGCAGGTCGGCGCCGATACCGCAGGCGTCGACGAGCCGCGGCCCGAGCGGCAGCAGGAACGTCTTCACCATCAGCGGGTAGTCACCTGCCGCCCACATGGCGCGCTGGCGCACCTTGAGCTCCGAGTCGGCCACTTGCAGGCTCATGCTGCTCCTCCTTCGATTGCGGTCGGCGATCAGGATCCGCCGCCCCGGGGCCGCGCGCATCGGGAGGAGTGCCTATTCGCTACCCATCCTGCACATGCCGGTGGGACGCCAGGGGCCGAAGTGCACACTCCGGAGCAGTAAGGTGCTCGGGGGCGGCCCTCCGTCCCGTCGCGCGCGTGAAGGCGAGCGGTCGCGTGCTCGACGCGCTCGCCGAGGATCACGCCACCGCGGGCGAGGAATACTCCGCTGTCGATGGGGGCTCCGGACCGGCGCAGGCGAAGCCGCTCGGGCCGGATCGTCGATTCGCTGGTCTGGGGCCTGACCCTCGGCGCGGCGTCCGGCGCCGTGCTCGGGGCTGCGATCGATGGCGTCGGGCCCGGCATCGGCGCCCTGGTCGGCGCGGCGCTGCTCGCTCCCGCCGAGGCGATCACCAGCCTCACGAGGGGCGCCGCCGAGACCAAGCCGCTCTGGTATCGCATCCTCAGCAGCGTCCTGCTCATGGCGCTGTTCGGCTGGCTGCTGGGGCGGATCTACGGCTCGGACGAGCCGTTGCTGACCGGCATCATCAGCGGCGCGCTCATCGGTCTGCTCGGTCTGCGTCCGGGGAAGGCGGTCCTCGGGCTGCTGGTCGGCGCCGCCGTGGGCGGGCTGTTCGGAGCGCTCGAGGGCGGTGTCAAGCCGGCGCTGGTCGCGGCGGCCGTCACGCTCGTCTATCGCCTGATCGCGGCGTTCGCCTATCGCGGGCGGCCGCTGGTCCGCGTGATGGCGGAGGAGGTCCCGGCGTCCGAGCTGCGCTACGTCGTCCCCTTCGAGGCCCGCTCCCGGTACGTCGGCGCCGACTACGTCGAGCAGCTCGCGAGGGTTCGGGGCGGCACCTTCCGCCGCAACCCGCCCGACGTGGGCATCCTCGCCTCGCTCGACAGCCTGGCCGGACCGACCTTCGACGCGGGGCGGGTGCACCCGCTGATCCGCGAGTTCTACGAGCACACGAGCCGCTTCAAGCTCTCGATCATTCCCGAGTGGCGGCGGTGGATGAAGCCCGGCTACGAGCTCTTCAAGCTGCTGGTGGCCCAGCCGCTCGGCCAGGCCACGATCCCCTCCAACATCGAGGAGGCCCAGCGAGGGATGGTGAGCACGATCGACACGATCGCCCTCGACGGCGACGAGGAGATCGACATCCGCGGCTGGGTCCGGACCTTCGCCGACTCGGGCAAGCCGATCTACGTCGGGATATACACGAGCTTCAGGCACGACGACCGCGGCTACGTGAGCGTTGGCTTTCCGATACCGGGCGCCAACTTCACCGCCACGCTGCTGCCACGCAACTCCGGCGAGCACGACCTCGTGCTGACGTCGCGAACCGAGCTCGCGTACCCGGGCCACTACCTGAGCTCGGTCGACAGCGAGCGAGACGCCCTGACCGTCCTCAAGCTGCTCTCCTTCCAGGAGGAGATCTACGTCTTCTTCGCCGACGGCGAGCTGAAGACCGACCACAGCTTCTTCCTGGCCGGGCAGCGCTTCCTCACCCTCCACTACGAGATCGAACGGCTTGCCGTGGCCGCCTCGTGAACGCCGAGCGCGACGCCCGTCTCGCGCTCTGAAACCGCCCAGAGCCGGGCGATCGCGTCATCGAGCCCGACGCGGCGCAGGATCGGCTTGCGGACCGGCGGGCCGTTGTTGACGAAGAGCGGGCCGTAGAGCTCGCCGCCTCGCGCCTTCGGGTCGGTGGCCGCCCGAAGGAGGCTGAGGGCGCTGCGTGCCGGCGACATGCCGGTCCGCCGCGCGAGGAGATGGAAGAACCGCTGGCTCCACCCGCCGGTCTCCTCGACGCTCCTCGCCTGGAGCCCGGTGGCTGACAGCCCCGGATGCGCGAGCAGGCTCGCGGTACCGACGCCGGCGCGCTCGAGCTCGCGCTGGAGACCGATGCCGAAGTGGAAGTTCGCGAGCTTCGACTGGCAGTAGGCCCGCCACGGGTCGTAGACCCCGGAGAGGTGGGGGTTGTCCGGATCGAGAGCGCGGCCGAAGTGGTGCGCAGTGCTCGTAACCGTCACCACGCGGCCCGATCGGGCCCGGAGCAGCGCGGGCAGGAGCCGGGCGGTCAGCGCCCAGTGCCCGAGGTGGTTGACGCCCAGCTGCATCTCGAAGCCGTCCGCGGTCCGGCGCTCGGGAATCGCCATCAGCCCCGCGTTGTTGACGAGCGCGTCGACGGCGCCGTGGCGCGACCTGATCGCGTCGGCCGCGTCGGCAACCGAGGCGAGCGATGCAAGGTCGAGTGGCACGAGCTCGAGCGATGCGGCCGGGTCGGCGCGGGCGATGTCGTCGCGCGCGGCGGTTGCCCTCTCCTGATCGCGGGCGCCCATCACGACGTGCGCGCCGGCCGAGGCCAGCGCCCTGGCCGTCTCCAGCCCGAGGCCGGCGTTCGCCCCTGTCACGACAACCGTGCGGCCGGCCTGGGAAGGGATGTCGGCAAGGGTCCAGGACATGAGCCGCACGCGGGTCGGCGGGCCGCAACCTACCGAGTGAGTGCAGATGTCAACCGCCGACTCGGCCGGGCGACGAGCTCGCCGCGAATCGGCCCGCGCCGGCTACGTGTGAGCGGACGGTGCGGTCGAGCGACGACGACGTGCGGTCAGCCGCGAGGCGCGCGGCCGGCGACCCGCGCGAGGTTGCGCATCAGCACCGCGACGACCGGCCCGTAGGTGAGCGCGAGCGCCGGCTCGAGCGGCCGCGGCGCGCGGATGGTCGTGGAGACGACGCAGCCTCCGCCCGCCCGCGCGGCGACCTCGTGGTCGAGCTCGATCGGGCCGACGCGCCACGACCACCCGCCGACGCCGCCCGGTGCCCGCACGACCCGCGTGACCCGCGCGGGAACCGGCAGGACGCCGAGCAGCCGCGCGGCACCGCGCGCGCCGGGCTCGACCTCATCGCCGCCGAGCCCCCACGCGCCGCGCAGATGCGGCGCCCACTCGTGCCAGCGCGCCGGTCGGGCGAGCAGCGCCCACGCCGCAGCGGGATCGGCCACGGATCGCGCCTCGTAGCGGAGCATCAGCAGGCGTACGGTGGCGCGTCGCCACGGGCTCTCACGGAACTCGGCCACCTCACGGCGAGCGTGCCCGGCCACCTCACGGCGAGCGTGCCCGGTTGACTCGTCCCGCACCGCAGCGCACAATCGGCTCCATCGATCGGGGAGGTGGGTCTCGATGGCCTGGAAGCTGAAGGGCAGTTACGTCGAGACGTGCTCATGTGAGCTCATGTGCCCCTGCAACCTGTCTCTGGATCACGGCGCCACCTACGACTTCTGTCGTGTGACGCTCGTCTTCAACATCCGAGAGGGAGACATCGAGGGCACGGACATCGGCGGGCTCAAGGTGGCGGCCATCGCCGACACGCCGAAGGTGATGGCCGAGGGGAACTGGCGGCTCGGCGTGTTCATCGACGAGCGGGCCGACGATCAGCAGGCTGAGAAGCTCATCCGGGTCTTCAGCGGGCAGCTCGGCGGCCCGATGGCCCTGGTCGCGCCGCTCGTGGGGGAGATGCTCGGCGTCGAGCGAGCACGGATCGAAGTGCTTGACGACGGGCTGCGTCACGGCGTCCGCGTGGGCGATGCGATCGACTTCGAGATCGAGGACATCGTGCCGTTCGGCGTCCAGACGGGCGAGCCGGTCCGCTTCGACGGCATGTTCCATCCGGTGGCCTCCGATCTCACCATGGCGGAGGCGAAGCGATCGCGGATCAACGCGTTCGGCATCGAGTACGAAGGGAAGACGGGGCTCTCGACGTCCGAGTTCTCCTGGGCGGCCTGACTCCGTGATCGCCTCGGCGCAGGATCGCGCCCCCGCCGGCGCAGGTCTTGCTCCCGCGCTCGCCGCGACGCGCTCCCGGCTCGGGCTCGTCGCCCTGCTGTTCGTCCTCGCCGCCATCGGCTGGTGGTCGACGGTCGACCGGATGCAGGGCATGGACGACGGACCCTGGACCGACCTCGGAACGCTCGGCTGGTTCCTCGGCGCATGGGGTCGTGATGATGGCCGCGATGATGTTCCGGTCGGTCGCGCCGACGGTCGCGCTGTTCTCCCGAATGAGCAGAACGCGCTCGCCGCTGTCGCCGCTCTTCTTCGCGGCGGGCTATCTCCTCAGCTGGACGGGGGCCGGCGCGCTCGCCTTCGTGATCGCGCAGGCGGGAGGTCGGCTCGCCGGCGATGTGCTCGCCTGGGATCGCGCGGGACGCTGGGTCGGCGCGGCGACGCTGCTCGTCGCGGCCGTCTATGAGTTGACGCCGCTCAAGGACGTCTGCCTGGGTAAGTGCCGCAGCCCGCTCGGCTTCCTGCTGGGTTCCTGGCGCGACGGCTGGTCCGGCGCGCTGCAGATGGGCGCCAGGAACGGGGCGTGGTGCGTCGGATGCTGCTGGGCGCTGATGGCGTCGCTG
>JBLNDU010000054.1:0-6943 GCA_050261935.1 Nocardioidaceae bacterium
GTCAAGACCTGGTTCCGGCGGCTCGAGGTCGCGGTCGAGGCCGGGGACGGCGCGCGCGCCCACGACGAGTACCGCGCGCTCGTGTCGAAGATCGACAAGGCCGTCAAGACCGGGGCGCTGCACCGCCGGAGCGGCGCACGTCGCAAGGCGCGCGCGGCGCGCGCCCGCGCCCGGCTCGGGTAGCGAGGGTTCGCCGGCGTCGCCCCGTGCGGCGCCCTCGAGCGGCCGAGGACGGCGCGCCGGCCCAGGCCGGTCAGCGCGTGGCGCGCGCAAGCGCGAGCGTGAAGGCAGTCTCGTCGTCGAGGCTGCGGTCGGCGCCGCCGCGCTGCTCGACCTCGAGGTCGGCGAAGACGCAGAGCGCGCGCTCGAGCGCCGCGCGGTCCGCGCTCCGCGCCTTCGCGACGATCCGCTTGGCGAGCCAGGGCTGACGCGAGACGCGCTCGGCGGCCGTCCGCTCGGGCACGCCCGCGTTCAGCAACGCCGCGGCCCGGTGCACCTCGCGCAGGCGCCTGACGATGGGGAACGCGAGGCCGGACGGTCGCCCCTCCCGAGCGCAGAGCCCCTCCGCGAGCGCCAGCGTCGTCGGGAGATCGCCGCCGATGACGGCGTCGGCCAGCTCGTAGGCCTGCGGTGCCGCCTCGCCGGCGACGAGCGCCTCCACGTCGGCGAGCGTGACCCGCGTGCTGGGGTGCACCGCCACGGCGAGCTTCTCGATCTCGCTGACGAGCCTCGCCTGGCTCGCGCCGGCCAGCGCCACGAGCTCCTTCGCCACGTCGGGCTCGAGCTGGACGCCCTCCTCCCTCGCGCGCTCCGTCGCCCACCTCGGCAGCTCCCAAGGCTTGGGCGCGGCGTACTCGCGTACCTCCCCGCCGGCGTGCTCCACGATCGCTCGGATCGCCTTGGGCGGCTTTCCGCGCGCGATCAGCACGATCACCGTGTCGGGCGCGGGCGAGGCGAGCGCGGCATCGAGCGGCCGGAGCGCCGGGGCCTTCCATGCGCCCACCCCGTCGATCAGCAGGAAGCGCGTGCCGATCCCGAAGCTGAGCGTGGCCATCGCCGCCGCGACGTCACTCGGCTCGCAGCTCGCGGCGTCGAACGACTCGAGCGCGCCGGGACCACCCTCCTCCTCCGCGCGGAGGCGGACGCGCGTGCGCCAGGTGTCGATCTTCGTGTCGTCGTCGCCGCAGACGAGGTAGACGGACTTCGGCTCGGCCACCGGAGCGAGTGTAGGTGCGCGCCAGGACGCGCGAAGGCGGGAGCGGGTCGTCGCGAACGAGCCTGGACCCCGGTGGCCCCGCTGACTCCGAACCTCGGTGGCGCCCGCTCACCTCAACCCTCGGTGGCCCGCCTCACCTCAACCCTCGGTGGCCACGCTCACCTCCCCCCTCTCGTCGACGTTCAGCTTGACGGTGCCGTCGCGATCGGTGCGCCATGTCCTGACCCCGGCGGCGCGGAGGGCCGCGAGCGTCGAGGGCGCCGGATGCCCGTAGTCGTTGCGACCGACCTCGACGACCGCCAGCTCCGGGCGCAGCCTGCCAAGCACGTCGGGCAGGCCCGGGTCGGCGCTCCCGTGATGCGGGACCTTCATCGCGTCGACGTCGGGCAGCGGGAGCGGCGCCAGCGCCTCACTCTCGGCGTCCCCGGAGAGCAGCACGTCCAACGAGCCGGCCGAAACGACGGCCACCACGGCGCGGGGGTTCGGGTCGTCCGGCGGTGGACCCGGCGGCCGGGGCGGTGGCGAGAGCACCTCGATCGAGACCGACCCGATGCGAAGCGCGAGCGGCGCGACCGCGCGGACCACCCGGACGCCGCGACGGCGAGCCGCGGCGACCACGGCGCGGAAGTCGTGGTCGCGCGTGCCGTCGCCGCCGTCGAGGAGCAGCCCGACCCGGTGTCGCTCGACCACCTCGAGCAGCCCGCCGTGATGGTCCCGCGACGCGTGCGTCATGACGACCGCAGAGAGGCGGCGCACGCCGGCGCGACGCAGTGACCGCTCGACGCGCCCCTCTGGCGGGCCGCCATCGAAGAGCACCGCCGTGCCGTCCGGATGCTGCACGAGCGTGGCGTCGCCCTGCCCGACGTCGAGGAACGAGACGGTGAGCCGGTCGGGCGGGATGGGTGGCATGAGCGCCTCGGACCCCGCGAGCGCTCCCGCCGCCGCCAGCACTGCGCCTGCCGCGAACCTCGTGCGCACCGGGAGCCGACGGAACGCCGCCGCGAGCTCGCTCGCGCGCGGGCCTGCGCGCCGAGCCGCCCGCGCGAGGCCCAGCGCCCCGAGCGCGAGCAGCACGTACGACGCCGCGACGGCCACGACCCCCGCGAGCGGCGGTCCCGGCTTCGCCTGCGGCATCGCGGCGAAGCGCTCGGCGAGCCAGGCGAGGTAGTCGATCGCCGGCGCCGCGACGGTCCCGACGAGCGCAGCCGCCGCCCGTGAGGGTGCGGCGAGCGGCGGCCCGAGCGCCGCCACCTGACCCAGCGCTGCGAGCGCCATGCCACCCCACATCGCCGGGGCGACGGCCGGCAGCGCGAGCAGGTTCGCCGGCAGCGACGCGAGCGGGACCGAGCCGAAGTGGTGCGCGAGGAGCGGCGCGGTTGCGAGGGTGGCGGCCACGGTGACGGCGCCTCCCTCGACGGCCCCTGCACGCACGATCGCGGCGCCGCGCTCGACCGCGCGTCGAGCGGCCGCGGAGCGGCGGTCCGACCGGAGGCCGGCGTCGGCGACCGAGCCGCGATCCGACCTCGGGCCGGCGTCGGCCACGGAGCCGCGATCCGAACGGAGGCCGGCGTCGCCCATGGAGTCGCCCGCGCCGCTCGGCGGCGGCGGGCGCGGCGGGCGAAGCGCGTCGAACGCGGACTCGAGGCCGCGACGGAGCGGCGGCGCGAGCCAGATGATCGCCGCCACGGCCGCGAAGGAGAGCTGCCAACCCACGTCACCGAGGGCGCGCGGGTTGATCCCGAGCGTGGCGACCGCCGCGAGCAGCAGCGCGTACGAGCGCGACGCGGGTCGCGAGGCCGCGCTCGCGACGATCGCGGCCCCGCCCATCACGCCCGCGCGCTGCAGGGATGGGCCGGCGCCCGCGAGCGGCACGTAGACGGCGATCAGCGCGAGCACCGCCGCCATTCGCCCAGCACGGCTCAACCCAAGCGCGACGAGCGCCGGGAGCGCGAGCGCGCCGAGCAGCATCACGTTCTGCCCCGACACGGCGAGCAGGTGCGCGAGACCGGAGGCGCGGAAGTCGTCGCGCAGGGTCGGCGGGATCGCCTCGTCCTCTCCGAGCACCATGCCGCGCAGGAGCGCCGCCTCGGACGGCGGCAGCGCGGCGCGCATCGCACGAGTCGCACGCTCGCGGCTCGCGTCGACGACGCCGGCGAGGCCAGCGCGCCGCCTGCCGGTGGCGTGGAGCGAGTCGAGCCGCAGCTCCCCCTCGATGCCGCGCCGGCGAAGATAGGCGGCGAAGTCGAACGTCTCCCCCCGGCGTCGACGCGGCCGGCTGAAGCGGCCCCGGATGCGCAGCTCCGCGCCCGGCGCGACCTCCGAGCTCAGGCGGAGCCACTGAGGCGCCCGGGCGAGCAGCCGCGCGCCCCTCGCGTGGCCGTCGAGCAGCCTGACCTCGGCGCTCCACCCGAACCGCGACGCCCGGGGCCGCGTGAGGAGCTCGCCGGGCGCCCGGATGGCGTCCCCGTCATGGAGCGCTGCGCCCGGAGCGTCGATGGCGTCGAGCCGGGCGCCACCAGCGGCGGCCCCCGCGAGCACGAGCGACGAGAGGACGAGCCCGAGCCGGGGCCGGTCGAGCGCCGCGCCGAACGCCGCCGCCAAGGCCGCGCCCGCGAGCACGAGGCCCTCCCCGGAGGAGGCGAGCGCGAGGCCGCCGGCTGTCGCCGCGGCGGCGTGGTGCCATGGCCGGGCCCGCGCCAGGGCCCGACAGCGGTCGAGGGCGCGCCGGGCCCGCGAGCCGCCCGGGCTCCGCAGCGGGCGGGCGAGGCGCTCACGGAAGACGTCCGCGCCCATCCCTCCGCTCCGCCTGAGCGAACGGAAGCCATGCTCGAGCCAAGCGGGCCACGAAGCGACCGTAGGCTCGGGACGCGCACGTGTGGCACCCCGGTACGACACGACTGAGAAATCGGCGTTGCAGTTCGCCGACAGCGAGCTCGGCGTACGCGTGGCTGTGCTCAGCGCGCGCCTGGGCGGGCGCCTGTGCCCGCGCGGAGCACCCGGCTTGCGTGGACGACTCCCGGGAGCGACCTACGGGTGGTCAGGGCGACGGTGCGGGTCGCCGCGCAGCCGGGACGCGCGCCGTCCATACCGCCTGGCCACCACGCCGGGAGGTGCATGGCCCACGCCGACGGGTGGGCTGCATGGATGTCGATTACCGAGAACCATGCAGCCCACCCAGGCGGGCCACATCGGCACGCGCCACGACGGATCGCGGGAACGGCCGATCGGGGCGGCAAGACGGACGGGCCGTAGGGTCGCGCTCGAGAGCGGACCGCGCGCGAGCTCGCGGAGGCGACGCTACGGCCTCACCGAACCGCGCAGCGCCGCGAAGCGCTTGTCGCCGATCCCGTCCACCTCCTTCAGCTCATCGAGCGAGCGGAAGCCGCCATGCTGGTCGCGGTAGGCGATGATCCGCTGCGCCAGCGTCGGACCGATGCCGTCGATCGCGTCGAGCTGCTCCACCGTGGCCGTCGAGAGGCTGAGCTGCACGCCCCCGGACGCCCCGCTGCCCGCGGCTCCGGCGGGCGCGCCGGCAGCGGACGTGCTCGCCCCGGCGCCCGACGTGCCGGGCGCCGTGACCGCGCCGGCCAAGGGAGCGGCGCCTGCGCGCGGCACCACGATCTGCTGGCCGTCCTCGACGCGCGCCGCGAGGTTGACCGCGTCGAGCTGCGCCCGGCGGGTCGGGCCGCCGGCGCGCTCGAGCGCAGCCGCGATGCGCGCCGCGCCCGGCAGCCGATAGAGGCCGGGCCGGCGCACCGCGCCGGCGACATGGACGTACACGCCTGCTTCGCGCCCATGCGCCCCGCTCTCGCCGGCTGCGCCACCCGAGACCCGGACGGCCGGCGGCGCCGAGCCGTGCACTCCGGTCGCCGGACGGAGCAGCTTCCAGCCGGCGGCGAGAGCCAGGACCGCCACCAGCGCCCAGGCGAGGAGCTGTGCCGGCGAGCGTTCGAGCACGACGACGGACCGTACGGACACGGGGCGCGCGCGTGGGCGAGCTGCGTTACGGGGGTGTGACGGCGGTGTGACGACTCGCGGCTCGGCCTGACGACTCGCGGCTCGGCGTGACGACTCGCGGCTCGGCGTGACGACTCGCGGGGCGGGGTGAGGAGCGGCGGCGCAGGGTCAGGAGCTCGCGGCGCGGCCTGACGACTCGCGGCGCAGCGTCACGACTCGCGGCGCGGCGTCACGACTCGCGGCGCGACATGACCACTCGCGGCGCGACATGACCACTCGCGGCGCGGCGTGACGACTTGTCGCGTGGCGTGACGACTCGGTCGGCAGCCATGGAGAGCGCCAGCGGGAGCGCCGACGCGCCGAGCGCCTCGGGAGAGCCGCCTCCGCTCAGCGCGCCTCGGAGCCGCCTCCGCTCAGCGCACCTCGAAGCCGACGAGCCCCTCGGGCTCCTCCTCGAAGGTCTCGACACGCTCGACGACGGCCGACCGCGGTCCCCGATGGCAGAACGCGACGGCCGCCGAGACCCCGGCGCGATCGCCCTCGAACACCGCCTCGACCGTGCCGTCCACGCGGTTCCGCGCCCAGCCCGCGACGCCGCGAGAGGCGGCCTCGCGGCGCATCGCCCAGCGGAAGTTGACGCCTTGGACGAGGCCGTGGACGACGACGCGCCTGCGCACTCGAGCGTCGCTCATCGGCGTGCGAGCGCGGTGAGCGCCAGCAGCTCGAAGGCGACGTTGGCGGCCAGCATCGCCGTGGTCTGCGCGGGGCCGTCGTACGGCGGCGACACCTCGACCACGTCGAAGCCGACGAAATCCATGCCGGCCAGCGACCGCAGCAGCGCGAGCGCCTCGTGGGGCAGCAGGCCGGCGACCTCGGGCGTGCCGGTGGCGGGCGCGAACGCGGGATCGAGGACGTCGATGTCGAACGACAGGTACGCCGGCGCGTCGCCCACGCGGGCCCGGACGCGGGCCGCGTACTCGGCAGCGCTCAGGCGGCGCAGCTCGTCGCCCGTGAGGAGCTCGAAGCCGAGCGCGCGGGCCGCGTCGAGGTCCGCCGCCGAGTAGAGCGGGCCGCGCATCCCGGCGAGCAGTGAGCGCTCGGGGAGCACCAGGCCCTCCTCGACGGCGCGACGGAACGGCGTGCCGTGGAACAGGCGCTCGCCGTAGTAGGCGTCCCAGGTGTCCGCATGCGCGTCGAGCAGCACGAGCCCCACGGGCCCGTGCGCCGCGGCGTGCGCCCGCAGCTCGCCGAGCGCGATCGAGTGGTCGCCCCCGAGCACGAGCGGCGTGATCCCCGCGGCGAGCACCGGCGCGAGCCCCTCCGCGATCTGTCTCATCGTGCGCTCCGCGTTGCCGGGCGTGACGTCGAGGTCGCCCCAGTCCACGACGGAGCGGGCCGCGAAGACGTCGACCGCGAGCGCCGGGTGCCACGGCCGCAGGAGCGCGGAGCCGGCGCGGATCGCCTCGGGCCCGAAGCGGGCGCCGGCGCGGTAGCTCGTCGCGGTGTCGAACGGCACGCCGACGACGGCGACGTCGACGCCCTCGAGGTCGCGCACGTGGGGGCAGCGGGCGAAAGTGCGCACGCCCGCGTAGCGGGGCGCGCTCACGGCGTCACGGCGACGCGCACCGAGTCGAGCCGGCGGTCGCTCGCGCCACGCAGGCTGCCGCCCTGCTCGAGCGCGCGCTGGACGTACTCGAGCGTCGCCCCGGTCAGGACCTCCCCCGGCAGCACGTTCGGGACGCCGGGCGGGTAGGCGGCGAGCGACTCGGC
>JBLNDU010000055.1:0-2928 GCA_050261935.1 Nocardioidaceae bacterium
GACGCCGACGGGCTCTCGATCCACCTGAACCCGGTGCAGGAGGCCGTCCAGGTCGAGGGCGAGCCGCGCTTCGCGGACGCGCTCGAGCGCATCGCCGCGGCGGTCGAGCGCCTGGCACCTCTGCCGGTCGTCGTGAAGGAGGTTGGCTTCGGGATGGACGCCGCGGACGTGCGCGCGCTCGCCGACGCGGGCGTGGCGGCCGTGGACGTGGCGGGCGCGGGCGGCACCAACTGGGCGCTCGTCGAGGGACGCCGCGACACGCGTGCCGGCGCGCTCGCCGCGGCGTTCGACGACTGGGGCGTGCCCACCCTCGACGCGCTGCGCGCCGCCCGCGCGGCGGCTCCGGAGCTGCCGATCGTGGCGAGCGGCGGCGTCCGCGACGGCGTGGAGGTCGCCAAGTGCCTGGCCCTCGGCGCGGCCGCCTGCGGGCTGGCGCGCCCCCTGCTCGTCGCCGCCCGCGCGGACAACGCCTCCGCGGCGCTCGCGACCGTCGTCGAGCAGCTCCGCGTGGCCGTCTGGGCTACGGGCAGCCCGGCGGCCGACGTGCTCGACGGGAGCTTCCTCCAGTGAGGGTCGTCGTCATCGGCGCCGGGCTCGGCGGGCTCGGGCTGGCCCTGCGGCTCCAGGGCTCGGGACACGACGTCGTCGTGCTGGAGCAGCGCGAGCGGCCCGGCGGGCGCGCCTACCAGCTGCGCGACGCCGGCTTCACCTGGGACATGGGCCCGTCGCTGATCACGATGCCGTGGGTCCTCGAGCAGACGTTCGCGGCCGGCGGGCTCGACCTGCACAGCGAGGTGGCGCTCGAGCCGCTCGATCCCTTCTACAGGATCTGCTGGGCCGGCGACGAGCGGCGCCTCCACTTCACCGCCGACCGTGAGCGGATGCGGGCGGAGCTGGCCGACTTCTCGCCGCGCGACGCCGCGCGCCTCGACGGCTTCCTCGACGCGCTGCGCCCGATCTACGAGCAGGGGCTGCTCGAGGCGGGACGGCGCGCCTTCGGGAGCCCGCGCGAGCTCGCCGCGTTCCTGCCGCGGATGGTGCGGCTCGGCGCGGCGCTCCCGCTGTCCTCGCTCGTCGCACGCTGGTTCCGGCACCCGCGCGTGCGCGAGGCGTTCTCGTTCCACTCGCTCTTCATCGGCGGCGACCCCTTCAGGGTGCCGGCGATCTACGGCGCGCTCGTCTATCTCCAATTCCTCGACGGGGTCTGGTACACGCGCGGCGGCGTCTACGCGCTCGTCGAGGCGATGGCGCGCGCGCTCAACGTGCGCTGCGGCGTGCGGGCCGAGCGCGTCGAGGCGCGCGGCGGCCGCGTGCAGGCGGTCGTAGCCGAGGGCGGCGAGCGCTTCCCCGCCGACGTCGTGGTCTCGAACGCCGACGTGCTGCGCACCCACGAGCTGCTCGGCCGCCGCCCGCCGAGGCGGCGCCTGCGTCCGACGATGTCGTGCCTCCTGCTCTACCTGGGCGCGGAGCGGCGCTTCGAGCAGCTGCTTCACCACACCCTGCTCGTGGGGCGCGGCTACCGCCGCTTCATCGCCGACGTCACGCGCCGCGACCGGCTGCCCGCCACCTTCTCCGCCTACCTGCACGCGCCGGCGCGGACCGAGCCGGGGATGGCGCCGCCGGGCGGCGACTCGATCGCCGTGCTGCTCCCGGTGCCGAACCTGCGCGCGGGCGTCGACTGGCGGCGCGAGGGCGATCACGTGCGCGACGCGCTGCTCGGCGACCTCGAGCGCAGCTTCGGGCTCGGCGGCCTGCGCGCCGCGACCGTGGTGGAGCACCGCATGGACCCGGAGGACTTCGCGCGCGAGCTCGGCGCGGTGGACGGCAACGCCTTCTCGGTCGAGCCGACCCTGCAGCAGTCCGCCTGCTTCCGCGCCCCGAACCGCGTCCGCGACGTGCGCGGCATGTACCACGTCGGCGGCGGCACTCACCCCGGCGCGGGGCTGCCCGGCGTGCTGCTCGGCGCCGAGGTGACCGCCGGGCTGATCCACGCCGACTTCCCGAGCGCCAACAGGAGGCCGCGTGCTGCTGTGGCGGCCTGACCACGACGCCGTGCTCGTAGAGGCCCGCGCCACCACGGCGCGTGTCGCCCGCACGTTCGCGCTCGCCTGCCGGCTGCTGCCGCGGCGGATCCGCGCGGACGTGCACCGGCTCTACCTCGTCTTCCGCACGCTCGACGACCTCGTCGACGAGGACGACCCGCGCGCGCCCGACGCGCTCGCCGCCGTCGAGCGCTGGGCCCGGGGCCAGGCGCCGGGGAGCCGCGAGGCCGCCATCCTGGCCGACATCGACTCGCGCCACGGGCTCCCCCGCGGGGCGCTGCTCGACTTCTGCCGCGGCATGCGCGACGACCTCGACGCCCTGCCGATCCGAAGCGAGGAGGAGCTCGAGACCTACTGCTACCGGGTGGCCGGTACGGTGGGCGTCGTGATGACCGCGGTGCTGGGGGTCACCACGCCGCGCGCGCTGCCACACGCGGCCGCGCTCGGCAAGGCGATGCAGCGCACGAACATCGTGCGCGACATCGACGAGGACCTCGCCGGTGGGCGCGTCTACCTGGCGCAGGAGACGGTCGCGCGCTTCGGCCCGCCCGCGCCCGGCGAGCGCGAGGCGCTGCTGCGCGACCAGATCGCCCGCGCCGACGCGCTCTACGACGAGGGCATCGCGGGCATCCCGCTGCTCGTGCACGGCCGCGCGGCGATCCGCGCTGCGGCCGCGATGTACCGCGAGATCCTGCGCCAGATCGAGCGCGACGGGTACGGGGCGCGCGCGGGTCGGGCGGTCGTGCCCCCGGCACGCAAGCTGCTCGTCGCCGCGCGCGCGAGCGTCTGAGTCGGCGCCGCGATGGTCCGTGCGCTTCTCGGCTCGCCCGCCGCGGACGCCGCCGGGGGGCGCGGGGGCGCGGCCGGCTCGCCCGCCACGGCCGCG